>PFRJ01000004.1 GCA_002788515.1 Nitrosopumilales archaeon CG_4_9_14_0_2_um_filter_34_16
ATTCTACGGCAAATGAAGATCTGATGCATGAAACAATAACTACTGCTTACCCATTTATTTCTCCATGTGTGTTGGATGCAGTTGAGAAACTGTATGACGGAAATCAAAAAAGTAAGATTACATGCGAGATATGACTCGTCCCAACAAACCATGTGATGATATTGGAAAACGACATTCATGTTTTTTGATGCGTCATTAAAATGACACTTGACAAAAACAATAACAAAATGGAGAGGCTAAACGGTGAAATTAGAGACAGAGAAAAGACAATGCGTTCTCTGAAAAAAGACGATTCTCCAATAATTACAGGTATGCAGATTCATCATAACTATATCCGAAATCATATGGGAATCGATAATGATACTCCTGCTGATAGGGCAGGAATCAAGATTAATGGAAATAACAAATGGTTGACATTGATTCAAAATGCTAGTGTATGATATTTCTAGGATTTTCCTGATCGTTCTAATAAATTATGAAATTGAGAATTTTTGAAAAGTTTTTAAGGAAATAAAAAATCCATTTTAGTAATTGGTTGGGGAATTAGTGGGTTTTGGCAATTGTGTGAATTTCAATCAACCTATACATTATGATCAAAGTTTAGACAATATTAAAATGAAAATGGATGATTTGAGAGTTTTTCATACTAGTACTAATCTATGTGTTTCAATCTGGACACACGTTTACATATCATCGAGTAGTAATATTAATCAGGCATTGAATGACAAAGAAGGTATTTATCTGCAAACCAGTAACATGGGATCTCGTGTACACAATGAATGACACTCAAAAATCACTCCAAGTAGCGTTTACAGGATATCATGAATCTCAAGTTAAAATCGCTGTAAAGACAATTGTCAAGAGTTCACCACATTTTGGTGTTGTTGTTCAAAGTACCCCAAGAAAAGAAAATGGGTTAATTAATTATCAACCCAATTTAAGAGGATGTGACAACAATGATTTACATGTCTATTCTCTGGCAATAGCAGGTTCTCTTGCAAATGTGAGAAATTTGATCAAGATGAAAACCCCTCTTGGAGTCCAAATCGATCTCTTACCAAATCTCAAATGAAAAAATGCTACCTAAAACAAAGTGTAATTGTTCTAACAGTTGTACTTGTAAAGATGAAATTTTAAAAGCAAAAAAATTTGTTAAAAATCTTAAAAACAAAAACAAGTTTTCTAAAAAACAAAGAGATACTTTCAGCGTAGTGCATTTTGATTTAAGAGGTTCTACAAAATTGATGCGAAAAGATCCACTAGTATCAATTACGAATATGTTGTTACATAACAAAATGTGTAGAAATATTGTAGAAAAAAATCAAGGCACAGTAATCAAAGAACTTGGTGACGCTATAATAGTAGTATTCAAAAGTACAGCATTAGCATGTGAATGTGCGATCAAAATAATTCGAAATTTGAAGAAACATGGAGGAGGGATAAAAACCAAAGTCACCATAGCCTCTGGAACATTATGGACGATCAAAACCACGAATGAAGATGATGTTTACGGAATACCTGTTAATATGTGTACAAGAATGTCTACTCACGCACAAGAAAACTGTATAATATTTGAAGAAAATGCCTATGTCTCAGTTCAGAATTGGTTGTTGGATGATAAAAAAATAAAATTTAAAAAAGTCACAAGAAATGGAAAAAATATTAGATTAAATGATTTTGGCCCTACACCCATGCGTAAAATCATTGTAAGTTAGAATTTAAAAAAACATTCAACTAAATTCTAAATATTTAGAAATCATTATTTTTGAATGAAAAAACAAAGCAAATACGACAAAAAGAGAATCATCGAGGGGAAAAAGAGAGTATTCATTCATCTGCAATCTCTAAAAAAGATCTAGAACCACAGATTAAAACAAAAACTACTCAATATGAAGTTGGAATAAAGCACTTCATACCCTATGCACAACTAACTCGAGAAAATATAGAGGCCTTTAGTTCGAGAATACATAGAATTAGAAAATCCTAATTCTTGCTCTCTTTTTTCATCCTGATTTACATTAGCCCCCGAAAGTAAACATGAAGAATTATTCAAGATAACCCCCTCCAATTACACAGAATCCAAATTAATTAAATTAATATAGTTAGGTTTGATTTCATCGATCGAACAATGACTGTAGTAAAGAAATTTTTTGAAGATATCATTCAAACCGATCATAAAGTTATCACAGAAGAATTATCAAAAACAATTCTCAAAACTTACGGTGTTAAAGTCCCCCCCTTTGCTCTTGTAACCTCTGCTGAAGAAGCAGCAAAACAGGCAAAAAAGATTGGATTTCCCCTTGTTATGAAAGTTGTATCGCCACAAATTCTGCACAAGACTGATGTTGGTGGTGTTAAAGTTGGAATTGACAATGTCAATGATGTAAAAAAGACATTCAAGGACATGTATGGTAGATTATCAAAAAAGAAAGGAGTTGAAGTTAAAGGGATTCTTTTGGAAAAGATGGTTCCAAAAGGTATTGAACTAATTGTTGGTATTCAAAACGATCCACAGTTTGGTCCAGTAATCATGGTTGGACTAGGTGGAATTATGACTGAAGTTATGAAAGATGTTGCATTTAGAATGCTGCCTATTTCAACTTCTGATGCAAAATCTATGCTTAATGAACTCAAGGGCGCCCAGCTTCTCAAAGGATTCAGAGGTAGTGAAGCAATTGATACAAACATGGTTGCAAAAATGCTTGTACAAATTGGAAAATTAGGCGTGGAAAATGCAGATTACATTAACAGCATTGACTTTAATCCCGTAGTCGTATATCCAAAATCCCACTTTGTTGTTGATGCAAAAATTCTACTAAACAAAGAAATCAAAAAGAATTCTATCTCAAAAGCAAAACCAAACATTGAATCAATGGAGTCATTCTTTACTCCGATGTCTGTTGCTCTAGTGGGCGCATCTGCAACACCAGGAAAGATTGGTAATTCCGTATTAGATGCACTTGGAAAACAAGATTACAAAGGTAAAGTATATCCAATTAATCCAAAACAAGAATCCATTCTTGGAATCAAGTGTTATCCATCATTAGATGCAATAAACGAAAAGGTTGACTTGGTTGTTGTTTGCATTGATCTTTCAGAATGTGGACCAATTATGAAGTCTTGTGCAAACAAAGGAATTCATAATGTTGTAATCGTTTCTGGTGGGGGAAAAGAGCTTGGTGGTGACCGAGCCGCAATGGAAGCTGAAGTGAAAGAATTATCTCTAAAACACAAAATTCGTGTAATTGGACCAAATTGTATTGGAATGTTTAATGCTGCAAATCGTCTTGACTGTGCATTCCAAGGCCAAGAAAGAATGGTGCGTTCAAAATTAGGAAACGTTGCATTTTTCTCACAAAGCGGAACTATGGGAATCAGTATGTTAGAAAGTGCTGATTCATTTGGATTGTCAAAGATGATTAGCTTTGGTAATCGTTCTGATGTGGATGAGGCAGATATGATTTGGTATGCTGCAAATGATCCTCAAACCAAAGTAATTGGATTATATGTTGAAGGATTTGGTGATGGTAGAAAATTCATCAATACTGCAAAACGCGTAATGAAAGAGACAAAGAAACCTATAGTCATCTGGAAGAGTGGAAGAACCGCGGCAGGTGCAAAACAAGCTGCATCTCATACAGGTTCTCTTGGTGGCTCAAATGCCATTATTATGGGCGCATTCAAGCAAGCAGGAATTATCTCAGTTGACAGTTATCAAGAGCTAGTTGGAGTCTTAAAGGCACTAGCATGGCAACCTCCTGCAAAAGGAAATCGTGTTGCTATGACAAGTAATGGTGCTGGTCCGATGATTGGTGGAATTGACCAATTAGAGAGATTGGGTCTTACTATTGGCAAGTTATCTCCATCACTTCTCAAAAAAATGAAGGAGCGTTTCCCACCAACTGTTCCAATCCATAACGGAAATCCTGCAGATGTAGGTGGAGGTGCAAATGCTGAAGATTACAAATTTGTCATCCAGACATTTCTTGATGAAAAAAATATTGATATTGCCATGCCTTGGTTTGTTTTCCAAGATGATCCACTAGAAGAAACAATAGTTGGGCATCTAGATGAATTATCAAAGAAAAAACAGAAACCAATCCTTGCTGGGGGTAATGGTGGCCCGTATACTGAAAAAATGATAAAACTAATTGAAGCAAATCATGTTCCTGTTTACCAAGATCTTCGTACTTGGATTGCAGCTGCATCTGCATTAGCTCAATGGGGCAAAATTCTCGGAAAATAGATAACATTTAAGTTTCACATTACTTGGCAAACTGTTATGTCACTAGTTACCACATCAACTTCTGATGGCATCTGTACTGTCAAAATTAACAGACCTGACAAACTCAATGCCATGAATACTGATGTTGCAAAAGAACTAATCAAAACTTTTGAGGACCTGAATCATGATGATGATGTCAAAGTCATCATTTTGACTGGCGAGGGAGAAAAAGCGTTCTCTGCTGGTGCAGATATTGAATACATGTCAAAAATCACTGCAGACGAATCAGTAGATTATGCAAAAATTGGTCAGCTTGTTACTGCAACTGTAGAATTAGTTAGACAACCAACCATTGCAGCCATTAATGGTTTTGCTTTGGGTGGAGGTTGTGAACTTGCAATGTCTTGTGATATTCGAATTGCTGCAGATACTGCACGATTAGGTCAACCAGAAGTAACCATAGGCATTCCACCTGGATGGGGTGGAACCCAAAGATTGATGAGAATTGTGGGAATAGCAAAAGCAAAAGAACTTGTTTACACAGGCAAAATGATCAAAGCAGATGAGGCCAAAGAAATTGGCCTTGTAAACCATGTAGTTCCTCTTGCATCATTACAAGAGGAGTCTTTGAAAATGGCACAACAAATAGCGGCAAACTCTACAATGGGTGTTCAAATGTCCAAAGTCGCAATCAACAAAGGAAGAAATGCAGATCTTGACACTGGTCTTTCAATAGAACTTCTTGCTTGGAGAAATTGCTTCACTCATCCTGATAGACAAGAACGTATGACTGCATTTGTTAACAAGTCAAAAAAATAGCTGTTTCTAATTCTTTCTTATTTTATTACAAATAATTTAGAGTTTGCACAAATCTATCTTACTGTAACCAGTCCCACTCTCCATGGGTGAAATGAACAGTAATAGCTGAATACTCCGGATTCTTCAAAAACAAAATCAAATTTGTCTCCGGTGCTCAATGGAGGACTGTTGAACAAATCTATTACATTTCCAAACTCATCTTGACTTTGTATGTTGTGTGGAACTAAATCATCATTTACCCAAATTACCTTTGTATTCACCGGGATTTCCAGATTCAGTGGCAAGTAAAATCCTCCACTTGCAATGTCAGAGTTTCCATTAGGGATTGTAACTGTTGCATCTATGTTTTTCACTGGCTTGTCTTTTATGTTTTCAATCACAATCACATCGTTTTCAATCAAAAACTTTATTGCATTTAGAAATTCTGTCTCTGAAATTATTCCTTGACCATACCATAATGCGTTATTTTTTACCCATTCTGGAATTGATTCAGCGTTTGCAAAATTTGCTGTAAATGACACTAACAGAACAGAAAATATCAATATTGGCACTGATATTTTCCTTGTTTTGTGTTTCATGTCAAAAAGTAATTTTTAGAGGATTTATCACATGGGTACACATTGTCTTGCAGTGCAAACTTATCTGTTATATCTGATTTTGATTGTTATTTTGCATGCAAGAATTGATTCAAACTCAAAAAATTATGGATGATGAGAGAAAGCAGGTTATTTTAGAAATACTTGCTGATAAATATTGTAAGGCAATACTTCACAATACTTTGGAAAAGCCAAAATCTGCAATGGAAATATCGGGAGAAAAAAAAATTCCTATTAGTACTGTTTATCGAAGATTGCAGACTCTATACGATGCCAAATTACTGGCAATCTCAGGCTCGATTAATCAGGATGGAAAAAAATACTTTCTTTACAAGAGTAGGGTAAAATCAATATTTCTAACTTGTGATCTTGAGGTAACGACTGTTGAATTAGTTCCAAACTATTCAACCCCACGTTAACTATCTACATTTTTGTTGGAGTTAATTATGGATAAAATTTTAACTTCGACAAAACGGCAAATTCATTCTGCAAAAAAAGAGTCTACTCGAAGTATTACCTATCGGTTACCAGAAAAACTTGTTATTGAATTAGAAACCGAATCAACTCAGAAAGGAATATCTCAAAATGTGCTTGTAAGACAAATTCTGGAAAAATATACTCAATGGGATCGTTTTTCTAACAAAATTGGAATGATTCCTGTACCAAAAGGAATTTTGGAATCTCTTGGAGGTGAATTAGATGGAAAAGATATTGATGAAATAATTACATTGATGTTTCCAATGATAAAAGACACTGTCTTGTTTATCAAAGGAGGATATGATCTGAAACGCTGTATTGAAACATTGGAAGATTATATGCGTGCATCAGGTATGAATTCTGATCATCGAGTAGAAGGAGATGTTCACACATTTCTAATTCAACATGACTTGGGTTTGAAATGGTCTGTTTTTACTGAACAATTACTGAACCAGGTTTTTCGTAGCTTCTTACCTGATAAAGAACTTAAATTTCAAACAACTGACACGACAGTAATTTTGTCTGTATCACTAGGCTCTGATTTTAACGAACATGATTATCATAATTGAAATTCATTTAATCATTTGAAATAGCACTTTTCACACCGTCTAACTATGTCTTTCTCTGATCCAATTCAACAAAAAACTCTGGTAAAACAAATAATGAACACATCTGTAATCTCAGTTGATTCGTCTGTTACTGCCACTAATGCCGCAAAGATGATGGAAGATGTTGGGGTTGGGGCCATTGTAGTTTTAGAAAATAATTTGCCTGTTGGAATTGTAACTGATAGGGATTTTGCAATAAAAATAACTGCTCATTCTTATCCTATTGACACTCCTGTCAGACGAATAATGTCTTCTCCACTCATTTCCATTGATTCTGATTCTAATCTCTGGGTTGCATCCGATCTAATGTCTACTAGAAATGTTAGAAAACTACCGGTCATTGATGATGATAAGGTTGTTGGAATTATCACTTCTAGTGATATAATAAAACATATTGCAGATCATTAAAAATATGGGCAAAATAATACTGATTTCTTGAATTACTAGTGTGTCTGGTGGGAAAAGCTTATTATAATTTGAAAGACCATTTTTCTTCATAATGGCAACTGAGCAAACACAAAAAATGATCACAGTTACTGCCAAAGCAGCTGAAAAGATCCATGAATTCATGAAAGAAGAAGCAGAATCTCCTGAATATCTTAGAGTATATGTTCAAGGTGGGGGTTGTTCTGGACTGTCTTATGGAATGGGCTTTGAAAAAGCACCAGAAGAAGACGATGTTGTCTTGGAAGAAAATGGTGTCAAGCTTTTAGTTGACAGTTACAGTGTGGATCATCTACAAGGTGCTAACGTGGATTACATTGAGAGCCTAATGGGTTCTGGATTCAAAATTAACAATCCAAATGTTACAAAGTCCTGTTCATGCGGTCACTCATTTAGTACTGAATAAACAAACATCATTATTTTTCATTTTTAGATCTCATTAGCGAATGCTGTTAAAGCATATTTTGTGCATATTTGGTAATTTTATTAAAATTATTTTCGATACCCTCATATATCTAAAGCAGAGACCCAAATTATGAAAATACAGGAGATGAAGTTATGTCAAATAAATCAGGAATTGTCAAATATCATGTTAAACTTTCCTATGAAGTTGATGGACTCGTTGAAAGAGCAGATATAATCGGAGCCATCTTTGGCCAAACAGAAGGACTGTTAGGCCCAGAGATGAATCTGAATGAGCTGCAAAGAGTCTCTAAAGTAGGTCGTATTGAAGTCAATACACGATCCACGTCTAACACCACTGCTGGTGATGCATTAATTCCAATGAGCACCGATATTGATACTTGTGCATTAATTGCTGCTGGAATTGAAAGCATTGACAAGGTTGGTCCGTTTGACTGTAAATTCCGATTAGAAGCTATTGATGATGTACGTGCTGCAAAGAAAGAAGACATTGTAAGACGTGCAAAAGAAATCAAACAGAAATGGGCAACTAAAACTGTTAGTGAAGGTGAAAGTATGTTAAATGATGTTCACCAAGGTGATACTGGTAAATTATCAACATACGGTCCATCAAAACTCACATGTAGTTCAGGTGTTTTTGATTCTAGCTGGGTAATACTAGTTGAAGGAAGAGCAGATGTTATCAATCTCTTACGAGCTGGCTATGATAATGTACTTGCAATAGAAGGTGCGAAAATTGACGAATCAATAAAAGAATTATGTAATTCTAAAGATACTGTAGTTGCATTTCTTGATGGAGATAGATCAGGTGGTTTTATTCTCAAAGAACTCAAATCTGTTGTTACATTAGATTATGAAATACAAGCAGATACTGGTGTTGAAGTTGAAGAATTAACTCCGCAAAGAATTGATGAAATTCTAAGACCCATTGCTGATGAAATTCGAGATGGTAAGCCAAAAGCTGCTCTACAGAGTGACGATGATAAACCTATTGCAGAAGTTGCATCAAAAGTCTTTCCAAATCTCAACGAAACACTAGAAGCTGTTGCATTAGACGGTGATCAAAACGAAGTTTTCAAAGTTCCAATTAGTGAAGTTGTCAGCAAACTTTCCTCGCAATCTGGAATCAAGTATCTTCTGTTAGATGGAATTATCACTCAGAGACTTTTAGAAGGCGCCAAAAATGCTGGAATTGAATATGTAATTGGACACAGAGTTGCCAAGCTATCCAACTCTGATGGAATGAAACTAAAAACATTCAGTGATCTGGGCGTATCTTAGAGTGTATGACTGAACTAAAAATTCAGCATATCTTAACTCTCTCTTATTTGCTCTCAAAAGGTGCCAAATACAACTATGTTTCAGTTACTACTTCATCCCTTGGAAAAAATATCAAAAAATCGCAACAAGCAGCATCAAAACATCTTCTTGAATTAGAACAAAATAAATTCATTGATAGAATAATTAGTGGAAGAAATATTTCAGTAAAAATAACGTCAAAAGGATTTTCTGAAATGGTAAAACTTTCATCAGTATTGCAAAAAAGTTTAGACTCTTCTCCTTCACATGTGGAACTACAAGGTACTGTAGTTTCTGGAATGGGTGAAGGTGCATATTATATGGGATTAAAGGGATACACAAAACAATTCCAATCCAAAATTGGGTATGTGCCATTTCCCGGAACTCTTAATGTTAGACTAGATGACAAAATACACCAAGAGTCTATTAAACAATTTGAAACTTTGAATGGTGTCAAAGTTAAGAGTTTCTCTGATGGAAAAAGAACTTATGGATGGGTAAAATGTTTTAATGCTAAATTAAACAACACGATAAACTGTGAATTAATAATACTTGAGCGCACGCATCATGATGACTCGATTATAGAATTGATCTCTAAATCTTGTCTGAGAAAATCTGCTAAATTAAAAGACGGAACACAAATTTCAATTAAAATTCCCATTGTCTCTTAAATTCCGTGAATAGATTCACCATATTCTTTTTCAATTTTAGAACTGGAACTTTCTGGAATTGGTGATTGTAACCGTGCAACTTCTGCATCAAGTTCTATTTTTTTGCATCCGTCCGTAATGAACTTCTCCTGATGAACTTGATCGTACCCTAGTGCAATAATTTGTGGCCTTACATGACTCACTGTTTTAAAAATGTCATCTTCTTGTCCAATTAAACAAAGATCTACTGTTGATAATGAGTTCACCAATTCCTGTCTTTGTTCTTGAGTGTGAAGGGGTCTTCGCTTCTTCATTTTTACTGCTGTGTTGTCTGTTGCCACTACTACTACTAGGACGTCTCCAAGTTTCTTTGCAGCACTTAGTGTATGGATATGACCTGGGTGAATGATGTCAAACACTCCTCCGGCTAAAACTATTCGTAGTGAGCTTCTACCAATCTCAGTCAGTGTGTTTCTGTCATTATTTACAAGATTTTTTTTGATTAACTCATCAATCTTTGAGTCAATCTCTGCATCTGACAGAACTGTTTTTTCTTTAATCAAGTCAAATGCTCTTTTTCTTTCAATTTGACATACGTAAATGGCAGATAGAATTACTTTTTCAATTTTTTTCAATGTTTTTCTATTTTTAGACTCTCTCTTTAATTCATTGCTAAAAATCACATTTTTGGATCAAGGCCTTTGGCCAATCTCAATGCATCTACAAGGCCGTCAGCATACCCAATACTCAAAATTGCCACCTCATCTTGACCGTCTTCTAGAAATTTTTCTGCATCTTGGACATACAACTCTGCGTTTTCTAAAATTCCCTGAAACTCTTTTTGATCTTTGTAGTAAGGTGTGATTTCCTCCAATGCTTCCCGGACCATCGGAACATATTTTTTCATCATCTGTACTGAAATTTTTTTAGTGTTTTCACTGTTATCATGTGGTTCATCAATGCACTGACCAAATATTTTGAGTGCATCTGATTCTGTAAAATGTAATCTGCCTGGTATAATCACAGTGTGTGGCGGTTTACCAAAATCAATTTTCAACAAGCTAGATATCTTTCCTGAAACTATTTTTTGATCTTTAAATCCGATTCTGGATGCAACTATTGCATATGTTGACATGTTTATCACCTCTCGTTTTTGCCCTTTTTCTGTTTCTACCAATCTTTCTAATGCCTCTTTAGGATCTAAGAAAAAATCTTTGTCTTGATTGTATTCTAAAAGAAGTACTGTGTGATTCCCCTCAATGATATTTTTGTAAATTACATAATATGGTGTAGTTAGTGACTTGATTTCACTCATAATTGTTGCAATTCTTCCAATTTTGTAAAAATGTAATCCACACTCTCCAATCATTGAAGTAAGAGATGATGATGCATGGATGGAAAATGTCTTTATTTTTTCTTCTATTGCCCTAGTCCTTAGTTCAATATGTGTCGTTGCAATGTATGGGTCTCCATAAGCTAGCAGCACCACTTTCTTTTTCTTTGCATTTTTTAGGATCTCTTTGCCGTCTTCAACTAACCATCTCTTTGCAGGTATGAATTCCCCTTTTGTAGCGTTCTTGATTTTAGTCAAATCTGATTTTCCAATGGGGCTGGTAAATTGTTCAAGATAAACAATGTCTGCATTTGATAAAACATCCAATGCCTCGCTTGGGATTGATTTGAATCCAGAAATTCCTAAACCTACAAACCAGAGCATTACTGAATATTTCTGTCGTGTAGTCTCTTTAAATGCTGTAGGGTTTTTTTGAGAATTTCTATCCCTCTTAGGTATTCGTCAATTGAAACTTTTTCATCAATTGTATGTGCTTCATGAGGATCTCCTGGCCCATATGTGACTACAGGAATACTCCATTGATTGCCTAACACATTCATGTCTCCTGTACCTGTTTTTCTGATTAGAGTTGGTCTTGCATGTTCTACTTCCATTATTCCAAGTGTGAACGCTCTGACCAGCGGTGACGTATGTGATGCCTCAAATGGTTCTGTCTCATCTAGGATTGAATAGAATGCCTCTACATCTCTTTCCTGTGCAATTTCTTTTACATGTGTTGCAATTTGTTGTTCAATAGTTTTGCAATTCATATCTACTGGAATTCTAATATCAAATGTTGTCTCACAGTCTTTTGGTGTTACATTGTGACTTGTACCACCTTTAATTTCCGTCATAGTTATGGTGAGTAGCATTCCTCTTGATCTGCCTTCCTGATTTTTTTCTAATCTTTCTTTTAGCTCTTTTACAAAAATCATTGATTCTTGAATTGCATTCTTTGAAAGCCACGGTGCACTAGCATGTGAACTATCGTCTACACTAATTTTGAGATTGATTGCCAGTCTTCCTTTGTATGCAATAGTAACTTGTTTGATTCCGCTTGGTTCTCCAAAAATTGCATAATCAATACCTAATTCTTTCTTGACGAGATTTTTAACTCCTGTGGCATTACCTTCTTCATCCACAGCACCTACAAAGTACACTGTTCCATTGTTGTTTTGGATTGATGCTGCAGCAAACAGCATTGCCATTAATGGTGCCTTTGCATCTGATGCCCCGCGTCCATAAAGCGAGTCTCCTTCTTTTCTAACTTTTACTTTTCCTGGTACCACATCCATGTGTCCGCACAACATAATTTTTGGTGAGCCTGATCCTTTTCTTGCAATTATATTCCCTACTTCATCAATTTGAATATCCTCAAATCCTAAATCGTCACATTTATCAGCTAAAAACTCTGCCATTGGTTTTTCACTCAGGGATGGCGTGTAGAGTCTAAGTGACTTTTCAAGCATCTTCACTGCGAATCTTGGTGTTACCGTAAAGTTTGTGTCCAATTCTTACTTGTCTATCTTCAGTGCATAATCAAGCATTGCGGATGGGATGTCTACTTCACACACTCTAACAGTATTCTTGTATTCTGTTGTGTTGTTGACTTCGTGAACAACTAGTCCTTTCTCATCGCTTTCCATCAAATCTACACCTACGATATCTCCTTGAACTGCATGTTTTGCCTTTATACACATTTCTTCCATTTCCTGTGTTACCTTGCAGGGTTCAGCTGTTCCTCCAAGTGCCATGTTTGTCTTCCAATGTTTAGAAACTCTGTAAATTGCTGCAACTATTTTATCTCCAACCATTATGGCTCTGATGTCCCTTGGTGGTCTTCTTACAAACTCTTCCAAATAATGAATTTGATAAATTGGATACATGTTTTCTCTGCTTTCAAGAATTCCATCTGCAGAATCTCTGTCATTTATTTTTGAAATTAATCTTCCCCAACTGCCAACTGTTGGCTTGATAACTTTTGGAAATCCTTGTACTTCTAAAGCTTCCAATGCTGCTTCTTTTGAAAATGCAACAGTTGCATCCGGTGTAGGTACTCCAAATTTCTTTAGTAACATATGTGTAAATAATTTGTTTCCTGCAAAAATACCTGTGTTGAGACAATTGATCACTTTCACTCCCAGACCCTCTAATGCTGCAGTTGAATGAAGATTTCTATAGTAACTCACGCATCTTTGAATTACTACTCCGTAATCTTCAGGTTTTTTTTCTAAATTTAATGCAACCTTCTTACAGTCAACCATCTGTATGTCTATGTTCATTTTTTTACCTGCTTCTAGAAGAGCTTTTTCTTCCCAACGGATGGTATCGTAAAGAATCGTAACGTCAGGACTCACTGTCCCCAATCCTCGCCAACCGTTTGGGCAGGCTTTAATTGGAAACCGTCTGAACTTTTTGTTAATTCAAAACTTGCGCCACATTCCGGACATGTTACAATTTCTCCCTCAAGTGCATCACTTGGAACAGAAATATCTGCATCACATTCTTCACATTTTGACATGTTTTATCTCAATTACTCCTCTCTATTTATCGTTAATTATCTTCTTCTCGAGCCTGTCTTCTAGTGGTATCTCGATGAGATCCCCCATCCTGAGATTCTTCAAACCTGCTGCAACTGCCTTTGCGCCTTCATCGTCTTTCTCAAGACCCAATAATGACATCAAATACGCTGCTCCTGTCTTTCCAGCTAGCTCACCAAAGACGATCCTTCTTCTGTTTCCAACTGCCCTTGGTGGGATTGGCTCATACGCTGCAGGGTTTCTAAGTATTGCCGCAAGATGAGTTCCTGCCTTGTGTTTGTATGCTGAACTGCCTACAATTGGTTTAGAGTCATAAGGTGTAATTGATGTGTATTCTTCAATTAATCTGGAAAGATCAAGTAACATATCTAATCTTAAATCATTAGGTGATTTGTACAGATACGTTAAAGCCACTGCAACTTCTGCAAGAGGCGGAATTCCTGTTCTTTCACCAATACCGTCAATAGTTGTATGAATTTGATCAACTCCCGCATCGCATGCTGAAAATGCATTTGCAAGTGCAAAACCAATATCATTATGAACATGTGCGTCTAATGGCACATCCACTACCTCTCTGACTTTTTTCACAAAGTTATACATTCCAATTGGACGTAAAATTCCAACTGTGTCTGGAAGGCTTATTCTGTCTACTCCTGCTTCTTCTATTGCTTTACAAACTTTTAATAAAAATTCAGGCTCTGCCCTACTTCCGTCTTCTACTGTAAATCTGATTTTTAAGCCATGAGATTTTGCATATTCTACAGTTCCCACTGCTCTTTCAAGTGCTTCTTCTCTTGAAATTCGTAGCTTGTCTTTCAAATGTATGTCTGAAATTCCTAAATATGCTGCACACCATTTTGCATCACAATCCAGTGAAACATCAATGTCTTCTTTGAGTGCCCGTCCATGTGAAACAATGTCTGCTTTCAATCCTTGTTTAATGATTGTCTTGGTTGCTTCTTTGTGATCCTTTGACACAACTGGTGATATTTCTATCTGATCAACTCCGAAATAATCTAACATCCATGCAATCTGGATTCTTTGTTTATTTGTAAACGATACACCTGGATGTTGTTCTCCTTCTCTCAGAGTACTGTCTAGTATTCTTATCTTCTTTGGCGTTTTGTCATACGCGTTGTAGATGTTTGCATAGTGATTCGGATCTTTCATTACTGATATCGTTGCCATAAATTGATGATATAAACATATTCGTACTATTCTCGTTGAAAATAACTAATAACGATCCTAAATTAGTTTATAATTAAAATTCTGAGACGAAAGTCGTTTTAGGCTATTTTTCTTAAAATAATTACAGTGTTAGTGTCAACAACACCTGGAATCTTTCTTAATGCATCAATTGTATTATTAATTTCTGAAATGCTTGAACCGCTCATGATTGTTGTAATGTCATATTGGCCTGTAATTTCATAAACTGTCTTGATTCCATCTAGTTTAGCAAGTTTGAGTGATACTTTGGAAGTGTCCATTGCTGAATCTACTGATACTAAAACAATTGCACTAGTGGTGTTTTCTTCTCCTAGTTCAAGTGTAAATTTTTTAATCGTTTTATTGTCTACTAGGTTTTTTACACGTCTTCTTACTGCTGATTCTGATAATTTCAATTTTTTACCAATGTCTACAAATGATTCTCTTGAATCTTCTTTGAGATAACCTATGATTTTTTCATCAATACTGTCTTTATACATTTAATTTTTCCTCTTCCTCAGTTAGTATTTTATCCAAAGCATGTAAAACTTTTGTTATGTCTTCTTCTGATATTAGTAGCGGGGGGAGAATTCTGAGTATGTTTCTTCCAGAATACAGCATAAGCACTCCTTCTTTTATCAATGACATTAGAATGTCTTTTACGTCGAATTTCATTTCAACTCCTATCATTAGCCCCTTGCCTCTGATTTCTCTGATCATGGTGTGATTTTCTTTTAGTTTTTCTAATCCTTCTCTGAATATTTTTCCCATTTTTTCAGAGTTTTCAATCAATCCGTCTTCTGTAAGCGCTTTGAGCGATGCAATTCCTGCTGCACAAGACAATGGGTTGCCCCCAAATGTTGAAGAGTGTTCGCCTTTACTCATCGAAGCTAAAATATCTGGTCTAACTAGTGTTGCACCCATTGGTACTCCTCCTGCAATTCCTTTTGCAAGGCATAAAATGTCCGGTGCTGTATTCCAATGATCACACGCCCATATTCGCCCAGTTCTGCCTAAACCAGCTTGTATTTCGTCAAAAATTAATAGGATTCCTTTCTCGTCGCATAATTTTCTAACATCTTGTAGAAATCCGTCAGGCGCAACATTAATTCCGCTTTCTCCTTGTATTGGTTCTAAAATCACAAATGCAGTATCTTCATCAATTGTTGCTCGAAGCGATTCGATATCCCCAAATGATGCATAGGAAACTTTCTCAACAAGTGGTTCAAATGCTTTTTTGTATTTTGGATTAAATGTTATTGATAATGCCCCTAGTGATTTTCCATGGTACGATCCTTTCATTGCAACCATTCCTTTTTTACCTGTGAACTTTCTTGCAAATTTTATTGCAGCTTCAATGGCTTCTGCCCCGCTGTTGTTTAGATGAACTTGTGTGAGTCCTTTAGGAGCTAAACTAATTAATAATTTCAAAAATTCTTCGCGTGTCTTATTGTACAGTGAACTATGTACTGTAATAATTTTGTCTATCTGCTCTTTGATTGCATTGTTGACTCTTTGATTTTGATGACCTACTAATGAAACTCCATACCCTCCCATGCAGTCGATGTATTCTTTGCCATCTACGTCCCATACGTGACACCCTACTCCTTTTTCAATTGTAACTGGAAATCTCTGATAGAGATTCCCCATAAACTGATCTTCACTCATTTTTAATCACCGTACAATTATCGTGTGCAATTGCCGCTGATATAGGATTTTCTCTTTGACCATTTGCAATAAGTGCTTCTTTAACTCCCATATCCAGTGCTTCAGTAGATGCTAAGATCTTCTTTTCCATACCTGGTCCAATTTTTGGTCTGATCTCTTTTGCTTCGGCAAGTGATAGTTTTGGAACGAGCTTGTCATCCATTAACAACCCGTCTACATTTGTTATGAATAATACTTTGTCACACCCAACCTTTCCTGCAACATACGCTGCAGCCCTGTCTCCGTCCACGTTGAGAAATTCTGATTCCTCACTAATGGCTATTGGTGAAATCACTGGTGTTAGTCCTTGATCTAAAAGTAACTTGATAAATTTGGAGTTGATATCGGTAATTTTTCCTGTATATCCGCCGTCAATTGCTTGTTTTCTGCCTTTTTCGTTAACTATGAGTAGCTTCTTTTTTCTTTCTGCTTGAATTATTTTTGCATCTACTCCTGAGAGTCCAATTGCATTAATGCCATTTTTCTGAAGCATTTGAACGATTGTCTTGCTTATTCTGCCAGACATTACCATTGTGAAAATTTCGGCTGTTTCTTTGTCTGTGTATCTGCTTTTGATTCCACTAGGTGATGTGACAAACTTTGGTTCTTTTCCAAGTTGTTCACAAACTTTGGTAACTTCTTTTCCTCCACCATGAACTAGAATTACTCCTTCAGACTCTGCTATTTTTTTGATATCTGTAATTATGGATGGGTGTAAATTGTCAACTACACTTCCACCAATCTTGATTGTGATCATTTCTATACGGGCGTTAATGGTGTGTATCTTAGTCCGTCCATTTCATCAAAACCGCACATTACATTCATGTTTTGAATGGCAGAACCTGCTGCACCCTTCATAAGATTATCTGATGCAGACATTGCAATCAATCTGTTGTTGTCTTCATCTATGTCAAACCCAATATCACAAAAGTTTGAACCAACCAAGAATTTTGGATCTGGGAATTTGTACAATCCTTTTTTATCTCGAATTAATCTGATGAACCTCTCTTCGCCGTAAGCATCACGATATAATTTCCACAATTCTTTTTCTTCAATATCTTTTTTCAAGAACGTGTGATTTGTACATAATATGCCACGAACTACATCGACAGCATGCGGACTCATTGAAACACGAATTTTGTGTCCTGCAATTTCACTGAGCTCTTGCTCTATCTCTCCTGTGTGTCTGTGTTTTGCTGGTTTGTATGGTCTAATCACACCTGCTCTCATTGCATGTGCAGTTCCTGAACCAGAGCCTGCACCAGATGAGCCAATCTTTGAATCCACAATGATGTGTTCTGTATCAATAATGTCATTTCTAATTAGTGGGGCAAGTGCTAGCATAGAGGTTACTGCCATGCATCCAGGACATGAGACAAGCTGTGCATTCTTGATTTTCTCTCTATGTAATTCTGGAACCCCAAAAACGGATTTTTCTAAATAATCTGGGTGTGGGTGTTTCCATCCATACCATTTATCATATGCTTCTTGATTATGTAATCTGTAATCTGCACTCAAATCAATTATTTTCATTCCTCTATCGTACAGTGCTTTTACAATTTCAGTTGCAGTTCCATGTGGCACTGCTGTGAAAACCAAATCACATTTATCAGTTAGTTTGTCGTAGTCTAACTCTGAAAAAGTCAGATCTGTAAATCCTTTCAAACTTGGTTGGATTCGGTGTAGATATTCTCCAACATGTTGCCTTGATGTTACTGTGGTGATCTCTACATCTGGATGGTTGACAAGAAGACGAAGTGTTTCTCCGCCTACATAACCTGACGCACCGATGACTCCGACTTTTATCATAAAATCCCTCGTAACGAAGTATAATTTATTTCCTAACGTAGTTTAGCGCGTATTCTATCATTTCTTTTGGTATATTTCGTTGCGCAACTCTTGATAACCCTTTGAATTCTACTGTGTTGTTTACTTCATGAACGATCAGGCCTCTTTTGGCATCTTCCATCATATCAATTCCCAAAATTCCTCCCCCCATGGCTTTTGAAGCTTTTGCAGCCATGTCCTCCATTTCTTTTGTGATCTCACAAAGCTCCGGATCTGCACCAAGTGCAATATTTGTCTTAAATCCTCCTGAGGATTTTCTGTACATGGCAGCAATAGGCTCATCTCCTATTGTGATTACCCTGATGTCTCTTGGTGGTCTTTCGATTAATTCTTGTAAATAATAAATTCGATCATGTGGACTGTCTGTGATGTCTCTAATTTCAAAAATTGCCTCCATTGTGTCTTTGTCTTTTAACGGCATTACTCCTCTTCCCCAACTGCCAATCACTGGTTTAATCACTAGGGGGAATCCGACTTTTTCTAAATTCTCTGCTGCACTTTCACTTGAAAATGAAAAATATGTTTTTGGCGTTGGTACATTGTTTTTCTTCAATAACAATGTCATGAACATTTTATTTCCACAAACGCTTGCAACCTCGAATTTGTTAAGGACTGGAACATCTAAAAATTCTAAACTTACAGTAAAATGAAGCCCTCTGAAATAACTGACACATCGTTCTAAAACCACCTCTCCAAAATCATAGTCCTCTTTTTTACTATCGGTGTTAACTTGAGTAATTTTTGCATCTAGCATGACCACGTCGTGTCCTAAATCAGATGCTGCCTTTTCGAGCATCTTTTCTTCCGCTCTTAGGCGGTCAAACACGACACAGACTTTTGACATTACTCTCCCCAGTCTTCGCCTACACTTTCTGCTTGTTTAAGTTCGACATTTGATCCGTCTTTTTTTGCGATTTCAAAGTCAGCACCACAATCAGGGCAGGAGATTATTTCTCCTACAGAGGCATCGTCTGGGATGTTTAATGTTGCATCACATTCTGGGCAGTTCATGTTTTTGTTGACCTTTTCTTTTGTAATTTATTAGCTTCTGTTGACTGCATTCCCCATAATTGGACAAATCCGTTAGCCAATCTCTGATCGAATGTGGATTCTGTACCATAAGTGGCAATCTTGTGACTATACAATGAATTCTTTGATTTTCTTCCAACCACTCTGAGACTTCCTTTGAATAACTTTAGTTTCACAGTTCCGGAGACTGGTTTTTGCGATGCTTCGATAAACCCGTCCAAATCTGTTTTAAGCGGATCCTGCCATAATCCTGAATATGCCAAATATGCCCATTCGTCATCTATTATTGATTTGAATTTATTTTCATGTTTGGTATGCACCATTTTTTCCAAATCTGTATGTGCTTCAATCAGACAAGTTGCTGCTGGAGTTTCATACACTTCTCTTGATTTGATTCCTACAACTCTGTCTTCTATGTGATCAACAATTCCTACTCCTGCATCACCTGCTTTTTTGTTGATGTGTTCAATTAATTTTTGCCCATCCATAATCTTTCCATTAACGGCAACTGGGATCCCTTGTTGAAATTCTATATCCAAGTAAGTTGGTTTGTCTGGTAAGTTTTTTGTCTTAACCCAAATGAATGCATCGTCAGGTGGTTCAGCATAAGGATCTTCTAATACTCCGCCTTCAATTGCACGTCCCCACAAGTTTTGATCAATGCTGAATCTTTTTGCAACTGCATCTATTTCTATACCGTGTTTATTTGCAAATTTTAATTCAGTTTCCCTGTCTAAATTTTTATCTCGAATTGGAGCTATGATTGGAAGATCAGAACCAGAACGTAATGTGATATCAAAACGCACTTGATCATTTCCTTTACCTGAACAACCATGTGCAAGTGCTGTAACTTTTTCTTTTTTAGCAATCTCTAAAACTTTTTCCGCAATCAGTGGTCTTGCAAGAGCAGTGGCAAGACAATATTTTTTCTGATAAAGAGCATTTGCTTTAATTGATGGAAAAATGTAATTTTTTACAAATTCTTTTCGTGCATCTATGTTGTAATGTTTTTTCACCCCTAGTTTTTTTGCTTTAGCTGCAATTTTTTTACTATCGTCTCCTTGCCCTACATCCACTGTTACCGTGATGACATCCATGTCGTGTTCTTCTTGCAGATACTTCACAACAACTGAAGTGTCTAATCCGCCAGAAAATGCTAGAATTCCTTTTTGAGTCATAAAACATTTTTTTCGTCGTAATTTCGAATTTATCTTTTGTGATGGCTAAATAGTCCTGATTATTTTGAACAAATCCTTGACTAGCTTGAGCTAAAATTCGATGATTATTTAACCGTCAAATATAACGCTGTTTTATGAAAACTAGATCGCTACTCATTATTGGAATTGTGGGGATCATTTTGCTGTCTTCCTTAGGGTTTGTTCTTAATTCTGATGATAAAATCAACGAAAATAAGATTCGCATTGCTTATTTTCCTAACATAGGTCATGCAATTCCAATAGTAGGTATTGAACAAGGTTTCTTTGAAAAAAGCCTTGGCAATGATACTCAAATTGAAACTAGGGTTTTTGATAGTGGCCCTCAAGCAATAGAGTCACTATTTGCAAATTCTGTTGATTTGGCATATGTGGGCCCGGGTCCTGCAATAACTGGATTTCTAAATTCCGAGAATCATAATGTGAAGATTCTTGCAGGTGCCGCAAGTGGTGGTGCTAGCTTTATCGTGCATCCAAGATCTGAGATACGTCTTGCATCTGACTTTGCAGGAAAAAAAATTGCAGCCCCTCAAATTGGAAATACCCAAGATGTTTCACTTAGAAGCTATCTGTCTGAACATGGATTAAAATCTGCTGATAAAGGTGGCTCTGTGATTATTTACAATATCCCAAATCCTGATATCTATACATTGTTTGTTAAAGGAGATATTGATGGTGCATGGGTTGCAGAACCTTGGGCAACAATCTTGGAAACTGAACTTGGTGGAAAAAGATTATTCCATGAAGAAGAATTTTGGCCAAACAAAGAATTTGCATCTGTTCTTTTGATTGGAAATGTAGATTACGTTGAGAAACATCCTCAAGTGATTTCAAATTTCTTAACGTCTCATCATGAAACAGCAATCTGGATTAATCAAAATCCTGTTGATACTAGAATTGTCTTTAATGATTTTCTAAAATCTTATTTGGGTAAATCCCTATCTGATGATGTTGTGGATGTTGCGTTATCTAATATTGTTATTACTGATGATCCTAAAAGTGACTCTGTCTACTCTTTTGCAAAAAAAGCTGATGCATTAGGTTATCTGGGAAGAAATGGTTATGATTTGACTGGAATTTTTTATTCTTTTGATTCAAATCCTAGTTTGGAGGCAGGTAACTAGATGACTAAACTTGAGGCAAAAAATATCGTAAAATATTTCAGCCATGACTCTCATAAACTCAAAGCCCTAGGTGGAATTAATCTCAAAGTTGAGGCAGGTGATTTTGTATGTTTGGTGGGTCCTTCAGGCTGTGGTAAATCAACATTTTTACGCATAGTTGCAGGTTTGGAAAAACCAGACGAGGGGCAGATTCTGTTTGATGGCCGTCCTGTCAATGAGACAGGACCTGAAAGAATTATGGTATTTCAGGAAGGCGCGTTATTTCCATGGCTTAAGGTACAAGACAATGTAGAATTTGGATTGAAAATGTCCGGTATTCCAAAAGAAGAGAGGGCAAAGATATCTCACAGATATTTGGATATGATGCAACTGACTAAGTTTGCTGATTCGTATATTTTCCAACTCTCAACTGGAATGAAACAGAGAGTGGCAATTGCACGAGCACTTGTAATGGATCCTGACGTGTTATTGATGGATGAACCATTTGCAGCACTTGATGCGCAGACCCGTGATTTGTTATTAGTTGAGATGCAATTAATCTGGGAGAAGACAAAGAAAACAATTTTGTTTGTAACTCACAGTGTTTCAGAAGCTGCAGTACTTGGAACTAAAGTTGCAATATTTAGTAATCGTCCATCTGTAATCAAAAAAGAAGTTGAAAATAATTTTCCAAGGCCTAGAGTGACTGAAGATGAATCATTATTGAAATTTCAACAAGATATTTTGAGAGAACTTCGACCTGAGATAAAGAAGACCAAACAGTGATGAATATGGCAAAAAACTACACTCCTTACAAAATTGCATTTTACATTGGAATAGTTGTGGTTTGGCAGATTGTTTCTATGGCAGGAATCTGGCCTGATAATATTTTTCCATCTCCATATGAAGTAGCTGAAGACTTGGCATATGGTGCATCTGATGGTAGCTTGTTTTACGCTATAGCAACTAGTATGTGGAGATTGCTGATTGGTTTGGCAATTGCAATAGCTGGTGGTATTGTACTTGGAATTTTTATGGCGCGAGTAGAAGTTGTAAACCAAACTGTCGGTTCACTTGTTTTGGGATTACAATCAATTCCTTCAGTTGCTTGGGTACCTCTTGCAATACTTTGGTTTGGATTGACTGATGGCGGAATTATTTTTGTAACTGTAGCTGGTGCAATCTTTGCAGTTACCATCAACACTTACTCTGGTGTCAAAAACATCGATCCTCACTTTATTGAAGCTGCAAGGAATATGGGGGCAAAGAACACCCAATTGATCACTGCAGTATTGATTCCAGCTGCATTCCCTTACATGATTTCTGGCTTTAAACAGGGGTGGGCCTTTGCATGGAGGGGTGTAATTGGAGCAGAATTATTATTTGCATACCTTGGATTGGGTTTTTTGCTTAATGCAGGACGTTCTCTAACTGATGTGTCTCAGGTGATTGCCATAATGATTGTGATTATGGCAATTGGATTGGTTATAGACGGACTTGTTTTTAAAAAATTAGAAGATAAAGTAATGTCCAGATGGGGATTAAGATGATTTTGATTTTTTTATTTTCTAATCTTTAATGATACTGCAAATGCACAAATAATTACAATAATTGCAAAATACATTACTGAGTTATAATCAAACAGATATGCTATTCCTCCTGCAATTATGGGACCTACTACCGTTGCAATGGATACAGTGGAACTAAATATTCCAGTAGATGTAGAACGCGGATTGTTTTCCATCAAGTGAAAATTTCCTCCTATAAACAAAAATGCCCATGTTCCACCAACAAGTGCCATAAATGGCATTGCCATCCACCACTCTGTTACAAATAACAATCCTACAAATACAAATGTCGTACATCCAATACCTATTTTGAATTTGGTTATGTTGGAGAGATTTATTTTGCTTGCCATCACATTCATCAAAACAAATGCAGTCAGTGTATTTGCAACATAGACAATTGAAATTTGATAAAGTTCAGCTCCCCATTTATCCATTAATATAATTGGAAAAATTGTCCATACTGCCGTTGCGCCAATATGTCGTAGTAATAATGATGTAAATAGAAATTTATTTTTTAAAATGACTTTACTCATAGTTCCTGGTGCCAGTTCTTTTACTTGCTCTGGATTTGGTAGTTTGATTGTAAAGAGCAACCCAATAACAAATGATGCTGAACTAATCAAGAAAATTAATTTAAGATCATTTGCAAACCCGGCCGCTGCAATTCCTGCAAGCCATCCTAATGCATGAAATGAAATTACTGTAGCTGCTCTTTTTTTATCAATATTTGCCTCATAGGAATATGCAATCATTGCAGGAATCATTATTCCACTTGCAATCCCAGCTGCGATTCTTACAAGAAAAAACATTGTAAGATCATCTGCAAAATAGTGTAATCCAAATGTTATAGCACAACCAATAAACCCAATTCTGATGAATTTGAGCCTGGTTCCTTTCTTGTCTGAATGCCTACCAAAATAAATTTCAGATAAAATCTGGGCAAAACTAAATGATGCTACCAAAAGCCCGATCTCAAAGATCGATTCTGTGACTCCTTTAGCAATAATAGGCATGAATACAAAGATAATTGAGATTCCTGCATGCTGAAAAAATGTTGCACTACGAACTAGATTGTTGACTTGAAGATTTAGCATAAATGTATAACAAATTCTTTTTTACCTAATTTCAACATACGTATGAATTCCATACTGATTTATTGTTTTTTCTGAAAAGAGTTAAACTCTGCTAGAATGTTTTGAAATCAAGTTGGCAGAAAAAGAACCCTTTCTTGACGCATTACAAAATCGTATATTGTTATTTGATGGTGCAATGGGAACTGAAATTCAAAGATATGATCCCAAACCTGAAGACTTTCCAAATAATCAAGACGGATTCAATGATGGACTGATACTGACACATCCTGAATGGATTAAACAAATTCACAGAAATTATCTGGATGCAGGCTCTGATTGTATTGAAACAAACTCTTTTGGTTCTAATAAAATTAAACTTGACGAATACGGTTTTGGTGATCAAACAATTGAATTCAACAAAAAAATTGCCATACTTGCATCTGAAGTTTGTAAAGAATATTCTGACAAACCAAGATATGTAATCGGATCAATGGGTCCTACTGGATATCTTCCAAGTTCTAATGATGCTGATCTTGGTCAAAAACCACTTGATGAAATACGTGAAGCATTTGAGTTGCAAGCTGAAGGATTGATTCTTGGAGGTGTTGATGCATTGCTTATTGAAACAAGTCAAGATATT
>PFRJ01000084.1 GCA_002788515.1 Nitrosopumilales archaeon CG_4_9_14_0_2_um_filter_34_16
TTTTTGGTTTTTGTTTTTTTAAATTTTTCTTATGTTTTATGTTCATTAAATCACCTCCTTTTGAATCAAATAATTGCAAGTCTGAAATTGTTCACATATGAAAAAAGATTCAATGCCGGTGTTTTTGGAATTTATTTGTTGCATGATCCTTAATCTGAGTAAGTACTGATCTAAATATCTTTGTGGTAATTTTTGCAAAAAACATTTTTTCAAAAAATAATTTCTTAATTTCCCTAGGATGTTTTTGTATAGGAAGATCCACATAGAATTTTTGTATAGGGAAATTCCTATAGAGAAAGTGTAAGACATTTTTCTTTAACTATGGATTATGATGTTTAATTCTCTATACATCTAGAAATCTTTGAAACGGGGATCTTTTAATTGATGTTTGTTAGTATTGTTTTTCTTGATTTTTCGAATAATCAACCAAATAATAATTGCAGGTATACCAATAAGAACGAAAAATCCTAATAAACCAGATACCTGTTTTGGAGTTACTTCAGAAGAGGTTCTGATTGGAGCAGATATTGTTGATGATGGTGCTGTTTCCATTTTGACAACACCTGAAGAAATGAACTTTGATGTGGGGGGAATATTTTCTGATTGTAACATAGATTTAGCCCTATTTTCCTGCATTGCTGTTTGTGCCATTTTGATGTATTGCATATGACATTTTTGAAGTTCGTTCTCCATTTTTTCTTGATTGTTGGTATTTTTAGTAACGGCAAAAAACTCACAATCATCCTGAGTTTCTTGTATCTTATTTGCTTGGGATAGGGTAAAACCATAAGCGGAATCATCCTGAGATAATGGTTTTCCAATGTTTTCCATACATGCAAGATAATTATCAAAAGAACGATTAATTATTGTAAAAGAAGTAGCAGGAGTTGCAGTTCCTAACAAAGTATCTGCAACATCAATACAATCTTGCTTTGTCTTTGGAGTTTCTTGTATTTTTCCTTTAGGAATAACAGTTGTTTGTATCGGTGTTTTTTTCAATTTGTTGTCATCGCTCGATAAATACACATAATTATCGTCTGGATCTTCCAATAAATTTTCCAGTCCCACGCTTTGATAGCCATATTTCATATCAATTGATTTAATGATATGAGATACTAAAGGAATTTCTTGGGCACCATATAGTTTGTCCCAAACAGTAGATTGTAAAACATAATACTTACCCTTGATACACCATATACTCTTAGTGTACTCTGAAGATGTCTTTACCGTCCCTGTTAGAAAACATGATGCTTTTGGATCAACAAACTCTCCATTAGAATACATAGAACCAACGGTGTCGTAGTAACCTAACAAATCAGATTTTATTACACAATCTGATTCATAAACAACATCATATGCAAAACAATTCTTATCATCAGAATTACCAAACGAAACCAATTCTTTATTTGGGTTATTATTCAGATCATTTCTTAAAGAATTAATCAGATCACTAAAAAATTGTCTTTCATCACCAGATTGTTCAAGTTCCACAACAAGTACTCTTTCAATCATTTCTCCATTTCTAATGTATGATCGAAGTAACTGTGATTCAGTATGTCCCGGAATTCCATCGATTGTTTTTTCAGATTGAAATGTGATTTGAGGATCATTAAAGCCAGCAAAAAATGAACGTAATTCATCAAATTTAGCATCCGATGTTATGGTTTGTTGAGATATGTTTTCATTAGATTCAGATGTACTTTGAGGAAAGTTTTCAAATCCTTGATCTAAAACATATGCAACCCATTCGTTACACCAATTTTCATCTCTGGAATTATCTCCACTGAATTCATGACATTTTAGTAAAACTGTTTGATATCCAGAGCCCTTTGCCCAACTGGCAGAATAACCAGTACTATCAGTAAAATCTACTGCAAAAGAATCAGAAATAAAGTAATTTCCTAAACTGAGGCTAACAATTGAAAATAAAAACAATATTTTGAAATTCATAATTTCACATCTGTATAGTATTATTTAAGAACAAACTCCAAATCTTAATCCATTTTTTCCTATGCTGATTCATATTGGAAAGGTAGTAATGTTTCTCTGATACAGAACCCCTTCTGCCTTGTATGTACTCAGCAAGTAGTGGATCCAGATTAGTTGCATTAATAGTGAAATTCAGTTTTCGTAAATATCTCAATTCGCATCCTAAAACTTTGAAATCATCATAATCAAAGATAAATTTTTTGTCCATCTTGTCATGAAGTGCAGGAAAACAGAATGTTGCATTAGTATTCTTTGTTTTCTTTGACCAAAATATCTCAAGGATACCATCATGACAGAATTTTTTGTGATTCTCAAAAATTACTCTCGCTTCATAAGTTCTAAGTCCAGACGTAAGCATGAATAATGCAAAATCTTTCTGAATTGGTTTTAGTTTGGATATATTCTCCAAAACTTGCTTCAATGGAAGTTGTTCCTTTGGAAAATTGTATGTCTTGTCTTTCCATTTGATTTCCTTCTTTTTTAGCCAAGTTGTAAATTTTTGATGCAGATCAGTATCATATTTTATGTCATGAAATCTGCAAAGATTACCCATCGCTCGTAGATCATCTTGCTTGTTACGGTCACTTGATCTGTTAACAAATTCATCATTGAATAATAATTCAACAACTGAGGGACTTCTTAACCAAATGTAACGTGCATATCTTTCATTCTTGTTAGAATACAACCATTTCTTGTATATTGTATCGACAGACAATGCACGGAGGCCCTTTCTAAAATTAGTAAGATCCTCCTTACCAAATCTAGTAAGAGAAAAATCATTTTTAATGGGCGAACCGAAGGTTTGCGCAGGCGGAGTTTGTCTAGCCTGGTAAGATGTCAGCTTCCCAAGCTGGAGGTCGCGGGTTCAAATCCCGCACTCCGCATTACAATTCTCTTATTGCTTGCTCTATTATGCCTCTATCAGGAGCTTTTGGATAATATTTTAGATAATTTTTGAGATCATCTTTTGCAGCAGAGTTTTTGTTTTGTTTTTCTCTAAGATAAGCACGATTTTTGTAAATCTTGGCAGATCTTTTTGGATTAATTTCAATAGCTTTAGTATAGCAGTTCTCTGCTTTTTCAAATTGATTGGTTTTAAGATAGTAATTTCCCAATCCATTGTAACTCAGATATGATTTATTGTTAATTTCTAAACACTTTTTGTAATACTTTACACAATCAGAGGAATTTTGTGCATTCATCATTGCACCCAATAAATTAAGAGTAGTTGAATTGTTTGGATCAATCTCTAAAGATTGTTTTAATGATTTATCTACTTCTGTGTGATTTTTTAAGATATTTTGTTTTTCAGAAACAAAACACAAGCGAGTTGATTTATCATCAGAATTATCATCAAGATTCAGAGAAGACAAAACATCAGACGGAGATAAAATTATCAATAATTTTCCTTCCTCAGCCCACTCTTTCTCAAATATATCATTAGGAATTGCACCTTCTTGTTGTTCTCCTTCTTGGTTTCCTTTTTGAATATAATGGAAGATTGTTTTTTCCTCATCATCATAACCAGTAATAACAGATGCATGCTGAGTAATTTCAGGAATTCCTGGAAGAATTACAATTGGTGGAATCCCCATGTCAATTATTTTTTTCAATTCATCTAATGAGGAATGAGTTGTTTTACATGTCAAACCATGCCTTTCTGCAAGTTCAATTCCTTCAATTAGTATACTACCATCAAATCCAGAATATTTTTTTGCAGTTTCTATGGCTTCAGCCATAGGTAATTCAACATTCCAATATCTTGACACTACATTAATTGGTAAAGGAAGACAGATATTTTCTTCTTCAACAAGAGGTAAAAATAATTGATGATCTTCTTGTTCCATTAAACAGAGAAATTTGGTGAGTTATTAAAATCAATCAAAGCAAACAAAATTTTTCAATCAAGTTATTACCATCTTGACTCATTTCAGGATGAAATTGGGTTCCAAAAATTGGTTTTTTTTCATATTGAATGATTTCATATTTACAGTTATTTGATTGGGCAATTGAAACTAGAACATTAGGGAGTTTGGATATCTCAAAGCTGTGACTTTCAAACACAACTAGAGAATTGTGGCATATTGGATTTTCTTGTGTAATTTTGACTGACTCATTTCCTTTTTGAAGCGATACGGTTTTTCTGATTGTACCTCCTAATGTTAACGCCAGAATTTCTGCACCATAACAGATTCCAAGTAACTTAATATCATTTTTAACACAATGTGAGATGATTTTAGAATTAATTTCATTGATTTTTTTTTCATTTTTTCTTCGTCCAGAAAGAATGAATGAGTCATAATTTGCAAGCATGTGCAAGTTTAAGAGTTGTGGGATTTGTTTTTCAAATAAAATATTTTTTTGGATTAGAAAATCAATTAAATTTTTTGTGTATATAGAACCATTATCAACTACAAGAAGCAATTAGTTGCCTACCTCAATTGAGACATAATGTATCTCAGGAAGCCCATCTTTTACAAATACAGTACCAATGTTGAGATTATTACCCTCTTGCCACATGAATACTCTATCACTACGTGGTTTTACAAAATCATCTATAAAGTCAGACAAGAAATCTTCAGCATCGGCTTGATCATTTTCAGTAAAGAAGAATAGTTCTCCCTCATTAAACGATAATGGAATTTGAATTGATGTTGGTTCGGATATTGAAATGTCATTTTCTTCAAAAACTAACTTTATGATGTTAATTCTGTCACTTCTATCTAATTCAACATAATTACTATCAACAGTTGTGGTAGTTGAAGCAACACCTGAAACTTTTTTCAAGTATTCTTCAAATGCTTTTTCTTGAGTATTACCCAATCCAACAAAGTATTCTCCGTTAAACGCAGCTCCAACAGCAGCTATTGTGCCTATTTGCGCAACTACGCCACCAGCACCTGAAGTATAAACAGGAATAAAGTAAACATCATGATCACCTACACGGTATAGGATGTTGTCTCCAATTCTTGTATTTTTCAAGAGTGTTTTTAGTTGAGCAAATTCTGGATCTTTGTCAAGTGCTTCTCTAACTGCACTAGGACCAATTAATTTTGTTGTAGAGTTTAATGGAACTTCATAAAATCGTAAATTACCTAAATTAGAAAGATCATTTTCAACCACCATGAATCCTGCAAGATTTCTTCCCTTAGAGCCCTTTAGTTCTAAAGAAAGCAATCCTACAAATTCAGTTTGCTCAAAACCAGGTGGTTTTGCTTCAACATAATAAGTGTCAAGACCTGCTGGGATTTCATAAAACTCATTGGCTTGAATAAATGTCTCAACATCGGTTACGTGATAAATATTATACATCTGTGTTTTCCAATTGAATAATTCAACTGGATATCTAATTTGTTCTTCTAACCAGGCTGGCATTGGTTTGAATTGTTCAGAGTATTGACTGGCAAACATTTCTGAAAAGAAGTCATCGCCTGTTTTTAATAGTTCAATGTTACCATTGTAAGAGTCAACAAGTGCATAACCTACCAAACGCAAGTAAGGATTACCAATAGACCAAGGGACATCACCTGTATCAAATCCAATGATTAACGGAATTAACCAATAAGATTTTTCTCCATCAGTCACAGGAATGGAATCTAACTCTTTTCCAAACAAATCATAGAGGAAATAAGGGTATAGAGTTTCCATTCTGTCATGAACATCTTTGTATCTCATTATGTGAACTGATTCAGTTGGAAATGAAAGCAAAAAGTTTGGTTCAAATGTCCAACTAAGAGGTGGTGAAACATCTAATCCGCCTTGACCAGAATAGTATCCATTTGCAACCTCGTCACTTGTTGAACCTCTTGAATTAGGATAAGCAGACCAAGTTTCTGCAAACAAGCCACCTTCACCATAGTAGATTTCCCTTTGCTTGAAAAATTCACCACTATCTACAATTTGACCATCAGTTGCCTCAAGCGTAAGGAATCCATTTGGAACGTGAGTAACAACAAGATGTTCGTTATACCATTTATTTTCAAGGCTAACGGTTGGTGGGGTGATTGGTTTCATAGAAGCCGTCCAATACAAAGTATTGTTAAAACGAAGAATGTCGTTATCTTGAAAGTCTACATACGGGATTAATCCAATTTCAGGCTTTAATTTAGCAAAAGCTGCTTCCCAATCCCAAATTCGAATCACATCAAGAACATCATTATGTTGTTTTACATAATTTTTAATATTATTTGGAGAAACAGATGTAAGGTTAACGTCATGTTTGGTTTCTTGTATATCATTTAATTCTCCAAGATAGCGGTTTACTCCAATCTGTTGAGCATTGTATGGTCCTAAAAATTCAATCTTTTTTGAATTTGCAATGCTGTCATTAACTGAAACAAC
>PFRJ01000103.1 GCA_002788515.1 Nitrosopumilales archaeon CG_4_9_14_0_2_um_filter_34_16
GACGGGTTTTCTAAAAACCAGCTTGGAAAGATAAGAGAGGTGCTTGATGAATTAAAATCAGAGCAAATCATCCTGGTGTCTCATGAAAAGGAGCTTGAAACGTATGTGGATAATATTTTCCAGATTTCAAAGCAAGATGGAATTTCCAAAGTGTCCAGATCTAACTAGAGAACAATTGATCTGACATATTCTGGTTTTTAAAACATCATCTTTTATGCTATTTGTTTGAAAATTCTATATTCATTTTTCGTTATTTTTCGTATATCTGGCACAATACTCAAATCCGTGACTTTTGTTGGCAAATTTCCCAGTCTTTACTTGTGACTCAATCCACCTTAGAATCTCCAAATCCACTGAAATCGCAGTTTTGATCTTCGTATTACAAAGTATAACTGAGTAAAATTTAACTAGGGTATAACTTAGTATAACTTAGTTATATGAAAAGATTATGCCTGTTGTCTATCTTGTTGGTATTTACAGTAATCCCTGCTTTTGCTGAAGAGGAATCGCAAATCAACTGGATTTTCACAAACGGGGAATTATTTGAAATGGGAGACGAATTGCATATTTACGGAGATGTAGATTATGACATGGGAGAGCCTGTAAGATTTGATATCAAAGGAGTAAATCTGGTAAGACAATCAGAAAACCATGACAGAATAGAAAATTATGAATTTGACATGAGGACTGGAATATTTACAAGTTGGGGACAGTTTGACAGAGGATTCTTTCTAACAGAAGCTAACGGATGGGTAAAAGGGGTCTACGAGATTACTGCATCATACAAAGGTGAAACGCGACATTTTACAATTGGAATCGAAGAAAACATTCCAAAGTTTACCTTAATGTCTTCAAAGAGCATCTTGACACAAAATGACTATGCATTCTTTTTTGGACAGATTCAAGGATATGAAGTAAAAGACAAATCTTTTGCCTCAAGTGCTCTGGTCAACATTTTGGATTCTAACGGAAAGATCTTAGAAGACAACTGGACTGCTGCTAATAATAATCTGAAAGGAAACAATGTACTAGCTACAAAATCTATTTTCAGGACAAACATCAACCATGATACTTTTACTCAATCATATGTACCACAAGATGAAGTACAAAGATTTGAGAGAAACGGAATACCATTGTGGGACAATGGATACAGGATTCAGTTCAAGGTAGATCCAATAACATTTCCACAGGGAGTTTACACCTTGAGGGTAATCTATGATGGAAAGATACAGGACTCACACTTTGCAGTAGTGGAAAGTTACTTCCCAAAGTCATTTGATTAGTTCTCTACTTTCATAGTTTTCATTTTACATTATAAAAAATGCTCAAAAATTAGTTTGAATATTTTAGACTAGATACATTTTTGAAAGTGATAATGTATTAAATTCTAGTCTGGAATATCTACTACATGGATTTTGAAGTAATTGAAAAAATTCTTGAGGTTAAAGATGAGTTCAGATCATTTGATGATTATATCTGGGGATTGGTGAATAACAAAACAAAGGTGAACAAGTTCAGAAATTGGAATCAAATTCCTGCATCAACAAAACAGTCAGAACTGATGAGCAAGGATTTGAAGATGAGGGGGTTTACCTTTGTAGGCCCTACCATATGTTACGCCTTCATGCAGACAGTGGGGATGGTAAACGATCACGTGGTTTCTTGTTTTCGACACGAAGTATAAAGTCATTAATCTATGGATCTAACTTGACAATTGTTTGGTGTTCAATACGCTTAAGTTCATAATTGCTACGGATGAATCATGGAGGAAATAAAAATTTCTGAATCTGCAACGATAGCTAAAAAAATCCTGGATGCTGCCAAGAAAGCTAGATCGGAAACAGAAATCCAATTTGAAATTGAGCGATTAATTAAAAACTACTTCGAGTCTCACAACATAGAATATGATCCAAAACAAAATGTTACAGTTCTCAAAGGACGCCCTGACACGTTGTACGGCAAAGTCATTATTGAATACAAAATTCCAGGATCTTTGGAAAAACCTTCTAAATTAGATTACGCAATGAATGAAACTCACGACAACATTGTAGAGATTTCAAAAAAATCCAACATGGACAGGGTGAAGTTTGTAGGTGTTGTGACCGATGGATTTCACATCACTTTTACAAAGTACAGAAACAACACGTGGATCAACGAGCCCCTGGGAGACATCACAACAGAATCTGTAAAACGAATGCTTGAAACTCTTCGAGGACTGTCGCGGAAACCTCTCCAGCCTGATTTAATCGTGCGAGATTTTGGACCTGATAGCGACCTTGCAAAAGAATGCGTTGCAGAACTGTACAAAATATTTGACAGCTCGGAAGAAGAAAGAACAAACGTTCTCTACTTGGACTGGAAGAGAATTTTCCATCAGGTGTGCGGTTACGAGTTCATCTCTCCAAAGCTGTCGATAAAATTACTGATTGACGCTTACGATCTCAAAATCCAGGAGACCGACATCGCAAAACTTCTGTTTGTAATTCACACATACTATGCGCTTTTTATTAAAATGCTATCTGCCGAAATCACAGCAACGTTTGCATCCAAGACATACTCCTCATTCCTAGAGACCCTAATAATGCAGGATGAAAAAAAGTTTCAGCAAAGCATGGATGACCTAGAGGAGGGAGGGATTTTTTCAGACTCCGGCATAAAGAATTTCTTGGAGGGGGATTACTTTGCATGGTATCTCGATTCATGGGGAGCAAAGACACAAAAAATCGTGCATAAAATTTCGAGCAAGTTGCTAGAATTTGAACCTGCCACGACCTCCCTTGAACCCGACGTTGCAAGTGACCTGCTAAAAAACCTGTACGAGAAACTGGTTCCAAAGAAAATTCGTCATGACTTGGGGGAGTATTTCACACCAAGCTGGCTTGTGGATACGCTAATTGAAGAAGTGAGTTTTCCGGGAAGATACGAAGAGAGGGTTCTAGACCCCACGTGCGGTTCAGGATCGTTTATTGTAAATGTCATCAAAAAAATCATAATCAATAACAAATCAACCACCGTAAAAAAAGGAGTTTTACTGGATCATATTTTAAAAAACATAGTTGGCTTTGATCTTAACCCTCTCGCAGTAATCGCTGCGAGAGCAAACTATTTGATTTCGATAAGCGGACTGTTGCCTTACAGAAATCACGACATATACATTCCAATTTACCTGTGCGATTCTTTATCAATTCACTCAAAGGAAACTTTAACCGGAAATGTGTGTGAGGTCCCTACAAGTGTGGGAACGTTCAAAGTTCCGATGTCTGTCCTCAAACACCAATCCATGGAAAAAGTTTTTTCCATCACTGATGAATGTGTAAAGATCGTTTACAGCCCGGAAGAATTTAAAAAACGTTTGATCCACGAGGTGAAAGATCTCGAAGAAGATGCAATTTTTGTTATTATGGACATGTACAGAGAGCTGTTAAAGCTAGAGCAACTGAAAATTGACAGAATTTGGACACGCGTAATTAAAAACTCATTAGCACCATATTTTGTTGGCAAGTTTGACTACGTGGTAGGCAATCCTCCTTGGGTTAACTGGGAGCACTTGCCAAAGCACTACCGTTCATCAATAAATCAAATTTGGGAGCAGTATGGATTGGTGGACAGCTCAAAAGGAACAACCGCATTCAAAAGGGACATCTCAATGACCTTTGTTGCAGTTGGGGTGAAAAAATACCTCAAGGATGGGGGGGGACAGTTGGGGTTGTTGATACCATTCACTTTGTTTAAAACTAGAGCTGGTGAGGGTTTTAGAAAATTCCTTGCCAACCAGTGCAAAGTTAACGCCGTTCACGATATGGTCCGGCTAAAACCGTTTGAAAATGCCACAACCCGAACATCCATGATACTAGTTGAGAACGGAAAAACAAAATTTCCGATAAACAGTATTTCCTGGAACAAAAATGAAAACATGTCTTTGAACAGTCATCTTTCAGTAAAGGACGTCATTTACTTTACCAGCAGAAAAAAAATTGACATTAACCCAATTGAAGGGATCTCAAAGCCGGAATCCTCGTGGCTTTTCCTGAAAAATGAAGTTGTAAAAGCTATCCAACCTGTACTGGGCGTATCTGAATATGTTGCTGTTGAGGGTTCTAACACAAGGGGTGCCAACGGGATCTTTTGGCTTGATATGGTGGAAGATGTATCTGGTAACATACGAGTTAAAAATTTCGTCGAAGGTGGCAAAATCAAAGTTGAGGAGGTCACCACCACAATAGAAAAAGATCACGTCTATTCACTGTTAAGAGGCAGGGAAGTGGAGAAATGGAAGACAGTTCCAACCAAGGCAATACTGGTACCACACAATAAAAAAACAGGCAAGGTGATTGATGAGGAAACCCTCAAAGTTAAAACTCCTAAAACGTACAACTACCTATCGCGATTCCTGCATACTTTGGAGAACAGGACACTTTACGGTAAATCAATAAAACGCGAATTTCCGTTTTACACTATGTTCCAAATTAACAAAAACTCGTTTTCCCCACACACTGTAGTGTGGAAAGAAATTGCGGGGGCCATAGCGGGCGCAGGCGAATTTTACGCATCCGTAGTGCAACATCCGAAAAATAATCTTCTAAAAAATGATGAAATTATCTCAGACCACAAGCTGATGTCTGTATCACTTTCAACCGAGGACGAAGCATGCTACGTGGCGGGATTTCTAAATTCAGCACCAATCCGATTAATTGTCGCAGGATACACTGTTGAGACGTCCATGTCGACCCATATTTTGAAACACGTAAGAATCCCAAAATTCAACCCCCGAGACACCACACACGCAGAAATATCTCAAAAGGTAAAGTCCATTATGAACCTGGCTCCAGAGAAAATCAAACCAGTGGAGTACGAAATAGACCATCTGGTTGGAAAAGTATACGGCATGTCGTTTTCTCAAATTAGAAGCGTCCAAAAATCTTTAGAAACCTAATTTCAACTAATATGAAAAAATGCTAGATGATCTAGAGTTACTACTATCGCATCTTGTCACTTTTGGTATATCTCTTTTAGCAGGTGTTCAATACGCTTAAGTTCACATAAAATTAAAAACAGTTTATGGGCCTGTTTGGTTTTGGAAAGAAAGTGATCATGCAGTGCAACTGTGGTTGCGGTTGCCGTGAAACTTTTGAAAAATATGGCAGTCGAGAAATGGCCCAGTATGAGTATGAATCTATTTACACTTACCATGTGCCCTGGCGAGGGGATTTTGAAATATGCATGGACTGCAATTTAGACAAGCATACAAAATCCACTGCTTCTGAACCCAAATCTAAAGAACGTAAGTATTTCTCATCTGAAACGATTTCTGTAACGTGGAGCAAACAGGGTGGCAGGTGCAATAACGATGCATGCCAAAAAAGGATTGGCACTGTAAACGGAAAAAACATTGGTTTTGATTACGATCACATAGATGGCGATCCATCAAACAACCATCCAAGTAACTGTCAAGCATTGTGTTTGGACTGCCATCGACAAAAAACAAATCGTGAAAAAAGGCAAAAATGACTAGTGCTTATGAGTGCTAAAAATCTCAGGAGTTTTAAAATAATGGCCGGTTATGAAGGTATTAACTGGTTCACATGGCAAAGTACAACGAAGAAAAAGGCTTCATCAAAGGAATCTCCGATGAAGAGTTTGAAGTGCTACTACGCCTTTCGTTTGCGTTAAATGAATTCCAAATTGATAAAATTAAAAGAAGCGTGTTGGTTGCAAACGATTTTGTTTTAGGGTTATTCAGGGTTGAGAAGAGGTTTCTGAAAGGTGAGAGGATATACAACTACGTTGCATACATTGATAGAAAACACCATGAGTACTCTGATAAGTGGATGTCTGATTTTTGGGCAAGGGTCAACAGTAACGATTTTCCTCTTTACAGCAGACTCGATAAAGAGATTGAAAGAATTTTGCACAAAACCATTAAAAAAGTAACCGAGGATATCGAAAATTTCAGATTTAATACAGCAATTTCCGCTTTAATGATTTTGGTTAACGAACTTCAAAATAGAAATTATGGAATCTGGCATTTGAAAACATTAATTTTTCTTTTAGTACCTTTTGCCCCTCATATTTCAGAAGAACTCTGGCAAAAATATTTTGTTCAAGGTGGCACCTTAAACATTCGAAATTCAATTCATTATCAACTCTGGCCAAAATACGATCCAAAATTAATCAAAGAAGAGATGATTACTTTGGTTATTCAGGTTAATGGTAAAGT
>PFRJ01000025.1 GCA_002788515.1 Nitrosopumilales archaeon CG_4_9_14_0_2_um_filter_34_16
TTTTCCAATGTCTGCTGGAGTTCTTTTATTGACCATTCAATATCATCTAAATCATCTTCAGAAAGAGAACTTTTCCATTTTTCTAATACACTATTTGTGATTTCAGAACAATTGTATATTAAATTCCAAAAAGGATGATGCTCTGCAGCAGTATACGCCAATTCAGTTACATCATTAAGACCATTTTGTGCTCTAGATAGAGAAGTTATTTTTTCACCAAATATTTTGATTATGTCATTTTCAAGATCTTTTTCAATTTTTAGAGGAATGTTTTGTTGTTCATATTTTTTAGTAAACTCTAACAAATCATAATAGAAATTTTCAAACCCAGTCATCGTGATAATCTCTGATGTTCTGCCAACATACATCGATTAAAAACAATTTGGATTCCAGATTGTCTTGCTAATTCTTCAGCTTCTACATTATGAATTCCTTCTTGAAACCAAATTACCTTAGGTTTTTTCTTAATTGCTTCTTGGACTATAGATAAAACCTGATCAGATGGTCTAAACACATCGATGACGTCTACATTTTGAGTTATTTCAGAAACAGATGAATAGCATTTTTTTCCTAAAATCTCATCAGTTGTGGGATTAATTGGAGTTATGTCATATCCATGATCTAAAAGATATTTAGGCACATAATGAGCTGCCTTGGAAGAGTTTTTAGACATGCCAACCACAGCTATTCGATTCAAAGACAAGATTTTACGAATTTCTTCATCAGAGAGAAGATCTTGTTCCACATCAACTAGACAATAATACAGAATATAATTTTTGTAGATAATCAAAAAAATTTATAGTCACATTAGAAATGATTCATTATGGATTCGGAGCCAAAAGATGTCATAGTTTTAGGAGCAATAAAACAAGGAATTAAAAAATTTGAAAAAATTCAAAAAATGACACAGATAGAACCTGAAGAACTTAACTCTATTTTAGAACAATTAGAAGACAGAGGATTCATTCAAACTAAGGAGAAAAAAGGGTGGTTTGGGATAAAAATTGAGATTGCAATTACTGAAAAAGGAGTAAACGAGGTAGAACAAAGAGTTCACGAACTACAAACAAAATGGAACCAAATGGCAATGTTGTATAAAACAGGGGATAAAGAAAAACTAGAACAAGAAATGGAAAATAACAAAGGAATCATTCCCTCTTTGATGTTCTTTGGAATAATGGACATGATGATGTTTAGTATGATGTTTAGTATGATGGGAATGGCAATGTCAGATTATGTACCACCAGAAAATATGCCAGATACAGGCAATGACAGCATGGATGGCGGGGACATGGATGGAGGAGGGTTTGATTTTGACATTGGATTCTAGTGTGTATTTTATACTTGAAATGAAATCAACTAATAGTTGAATTATAATTCATTTGATAACACAGGATTAGTCAAAGTACTTACATTTTTACAAACTCACAGTACAGAGTATCTATCAGGTCAAGATTTGAGTGATGTGTTACACATTAGTAGAGTTGCAATTTGGAAATACATTAAAAAAATTCAAGCGTTAGGATACACAGTAGATTCAAAACAAAAAACAGGTTACAAGCTTATAGAAAATTCAGACTTACTATTGCCATGGGAAATCATTTCAAATCTAAAAACAAAAATTATTGGGCAAAAAGCATATTATTTTGACACAATTGATTCAACACAAAGTCAAGCCTTGAAAATGGCAAGTGACAGTACAAATGACGGAGCTGTAATAATAGCATCAAAACAAACAGGCGGCAGAGGAAGGTCTGGGAGAAAATGGATATCTCCAAAAGGGGGGATATGGTTATCAATTATTTTACAACCAAAATTTGACATATCCGTTGCAACATTATTTCCCATTGCATCTGCTCTTGCATTATCTATTGCAATAGAAAAAACATTTTCAATAAAACCAGAATTAAAATGGCCAAACGATTTAACATTGAAAGGGGAAAAAACAGCAGGAATACTAGTAGATGCATCATTAGAATCAAATAAAATTGAAAATTTAGTTTTAGGAGTAGGAATTAATTTTAATGTTAATGTAAAGCAAGTTGAAAAATCACTTAAAGGAACTCCAAATTTTTATGGCGTGTCATCTCTTAATGGCCAAAAAAACAACATAAAACCAGTTTTACTAGTTCAGAGTTTTTTAGTTGAATTAGAAAAAATTTACAAGTCACTTAACGCAAAACAAACGAAAAATATTGTAGAGGAATGGACATTAAGATCGTCAACCATTGGTAAAGAAGTGGAAATAAACACTACTGATGGAAAAATAAAAGGCAAGGCAGTTAAAATCGATGAAGACGGTGCGTTAATTGTAGAAAACGATAAAATACACAAGATAATTGCAGGTGATGTTATTCATCTGTCAAAATAGTGAATTATTTTTTTCGAGTTTTTAATTTAGCTTTGGATTTTTTTTTAGATTGTTCAAAAATCATAGAAGATTGTTCTTTTAGAATTTCTTTGAGATCCTTTTGAATTTCAAAAACAGATAGTAATAATTCTTCTAAAGATTCAGAGTATGTCGCATATGCAGATATCAACATAGTTTTTTTATCATTTACTTTTGACAAATATTCATTTGAACGGAGTAAATTTGCAGAGGTGATTAATTCAGGAATGTCAGAAATAGATCCCAATTGGTTTAACTCTGATTTAACTTCTTGAATTTTTTTACGTAAATCATATATTATTTCCCCTGCCCCAATATTTGTCAATACAGAATCACCTATTCAATGACGAATTAAAGATTTTCTAACATAGTAATGTCACTGGAAAAATTAAGAATGCACCAGATTCAGTATAAATTAGAAATAAACTATAAACAAAATCAGAAATATGAAAAATAATACAATGAAAATAGTTTATTTGTCAATAATAATCACATGTGTTTTTTCTATTGCTACAGAAGCAGTTTTTGCTCAAACTGAAGAAGAACCAGAAACCATGTTTAACGAAGCAAAAGAATACTTTGTCAAAGGAGAATACAAAGAAGCACTAACAATTTATGATGATATTTTAGAAATCGTACCAAATAACATCTCCACACTCAAGATGAAAGGTATCGTTCTAAGTAACCTGGAAGAACATGGTAGTTCACTCAAACAATTCTTTAAAGTGTTACAGCATAAACCAAATGATGTTGTATCATTAACCGGTATGGGGGTAGGATTTGGCAATCTTGGAGAATATCATGAATCAATAAAATATTTTGAAGCGGCATCAAATGAAAAGCCAAATAGTGCCGTCATAAACAATTACAAAAATTTCATCAATAAAGTGATTGCAAAATACCCATACGTTGCTACTGAAAAACCAAAAAATTTAGAGAAAGTTCCCATCACTTCCATACCAGAATGGGTACGATCAATTGCAAAATGGTGGTCAGAAAGTAGCATCGAAGATAAAGAATTCAATTCGGCATTGACATATTTGATAGAAAATAACATAATTCAGATTCCCCCTGTCAAAGAACTAAATCAAAGTGCAGAAAAAATTCCTGAATGGGTAAAAAATAATGCAGGGTGGTGGGCAGATAAACAGATAGATGACGATACGTTTGTTTTAGGAATTCAATATTTAATTGAACATGGACTAGTCAAAGTAAATTCCCAAAAAGATTCTCAAAAATCTCAAGAAGAATTAGATTATGAATTTTATTTATTTGAAAAATATCTAAGAGATATTTCAAATAACATTTCCAAAGAAAAACGATATATCGAATATCCAAATCCAAGTCAAGATGTAATAAAGAAATTTCTCAGAGATTACATAAAATGGAATTTTGAACAAGAGGTGAAAACTGCATCTGAGAAATTTCCAGATCCTACATATACAATTGATAATGGGACATACATTATTCATTACAAAGTATTCATAAATGAACAACCTACAGGACTTCCATTAGATCACGTAAGCACATTGAAAAATTCCTTTTTGTTTTGGCAAGAACAAGAATTATCAACAGATAATCAAAAAGCAAGAATAGAATTTGAAGTCACCAAACTCAAACACGAAGCAAATGTTTGGGTAACATGGGTAGTAAGAAATATTGGAGACGGAGTTTTAGGACATGCGCATATAGGAAAAGGGGTCGTAGAAGTAACATTGGGGGATTACAACTGTGATGGTAGTTTTCAATTATACGATGTGCAAAGTGTAGAGACAATTATGACTCATGAGTTAGGTCATTCAATTGGATTAAAGCATACAGATGACAAAAACAACATCATGTATCCATCATTTACACCATCATATGCATATTGTCTTCTAAGTTAATGTAAAAAAATCAGATCATATTCTAAAAAATTAGAATGAGTGTTAGCTTAACCTACACACAATTAACCTGCAGAAATTAGGTAAAATGGATAATAAGGAAATAGACCAACCGTCAATATCATGCTTAAAAATTCAATAATTGCAGGACCCAAGTGTCCATCTTGTGGTGACAAAAAAATGGTCACAGATCAAACCACAGGAGAACTATTCTGTGGAAATTGTGGATTAGTAGTCACAGATAAGATTGCAGACACAGGTGCAGAATGGCGTTCATTTTCTAATGATGAAGGAAACAAAACACGAGTTGGGGCAGGAACGTCATTAACGATGCACGATATGGGATTATCAACGGTAATCGGGGCGGCTAACAAAGATGCAACTGGAAAGCCACTATCATCCAGTGTGAAGAGTTCCATTGAAAGACTAAGAACATGGGATAGTAGAAGTCAAGCTCATTCTTCTGCAGATAGAAATTTGCGACAAGCATTAAATGAAATGGACAAACTGAAGGACAAGTTAGCATTAACAGATGCAGTAATTGAGAAAGCAGCTTACATTTACAGAAAAGCAATGGAAAAAAAACTAGTAAGAGGTCGCTCAATTCAAGGATTGGTTGCAGCGTGTCTTTACGCATCTTGTAGAAATACAGAAACACCAAGAACATTGGATGATATTGCCAAAGGAATTAACATTAGAAGAAAAGATGTTGCAAGATGCTATAGATTAATTTTCAGAGAATTAGAATTAAAAATGCCGGTAGTTGATCCTGTAAAAGGGATTTCCAGAATTGCAAGTATTGCAGATCTAAGTGAGAAAAGTAAGCGTAAAGCTGTATCTATTTTAAATCAGGCAAAAGAATTAGGAATGGTGGCTGGAAAAGATCCTATGGGAATAGCTGCTGCGGCATTATATCTTGCATGTATCAGTACAGGAGAAGTAAAATCACAGAAAGACATCTCAACTGCATCAGGAGTTACAGAAGTAACCATTAGAAACAGATGTGCAGGGTTACGAAAAATGCTTAATGACTAAAAAATGCCAAATAATGAATGGTCCGAATGGTTTGATTTTAATCAGGAATTACTTTCAAAAATTCCACAAGTTCCAGGCGTGTATATGATGCACAAGAACATGAAGATATTGTTTATCGGATGTTCTGAAAATATCAAAAAATCAATTGATGAAGACAAATCAAAAGAATGCATTTCAAAAGCATCAAGATTTAGATATAAAGAAGATGAATATTACGAGAAGAGTAAAAACGAATTGATTGAGAACTATAAAAAACGCCATGAAGGAAATTTTCCTGAATGTATGAAATAAAATATTATTTTAATGAATTTTGGAACTCTAGTTTATCCCAAGGAAATACAACATACCCATCATCATTAGTTTGTTTGGCATATACCAATTGTTTAGGATATTGTTTTCCACGTCTTACAAACAAAGTAACAAAAAACAATCTAGAAGGGTCATCAACCAAAGACTGGATTTTGTTAAATGTATGTCCAGAATCAAAAATATCATCAACAACCAAAGAATCAGAAGAAATAGTTGTCGGATCTACAAGAATTTTTTGAATTCCCAAATGATCTGCCAATAGACGAGCAGGGATTAATCCACCTCGGCTCAAAGTTGTAATAGTTGAAAAGAGTCTAGAAGACTTTCGGATAAGATCAGATAAAATCAGTACCAAAGATTCTATTTCAGACCAATCAACGTATTGTTCCAAAGCCATAATTATTTTTTAAAAGTTAGAATTAAGTTGTTACGGTCAGAATGTCTTTATCGGGGATTTTTTTAATGATTCAATAATTTTTAGAACTTTGAAAGGTAATTTCCCAAAAGCAACGTCTTTTTCACAAGACAATAACAATAGACCTCTTGCATAATTAGAATGCTTTTTGACATTATTTTGGTT
>PFRJ01000114.1 GCA_002788515.1 Nitrosopumilales archaeon CG_4_9_14_0_2_um_filter_34_16
TTAGGATGTTTTGGCTCGATTGCAATTTGAACAACAGGTTCTGAAACATAGTGCACCCCCTCAAACACCGGAATGTCTTTAATTGAAGATAATGTGTTTCCTGCTCTGCATTCAGTTAATCCAAGCAATGCGGGAATGTTTCCAGCTCCCAATTCTCCTACTTGTTCTCTTTGGTTTCCCATAAAGAAATTAACAGATTGAATTCTTGCTTCTTTTTTCTCATCTATGATATGGATAGTTTGACCATCTTTGATAGTGCCAGAAAATAATCGTCCAATGGCGACAGGGCCTGCTGCAGGATCCAACACCATATTTACCACCATCATAATTGTTGGGCCATCATCACTGCAGGCCAATAACGCTTTTCCAACATCAGAATTCAAATCACCTTTCCAGATTTGTGGAATTCTGTATTGAACTGCTTGAGCAGGTGCCGGATGATGTTTAACAACCATTCCAAGAACTGCATCAGCTAGTGGTGCCCTCTCTACAAGATCAGATACTTTTTCATTGGTATAAGCATCAATTACATCTTTGAATGTGATTCCTCTCTCTTTCATAATATCTACATTAATTGCCCATCGGTCTTTTGCAGAACCAAATGTTACGCTTGCATCCTGAATTGAGACTTTCCATTTTTCTTTGAATTCAGGTTCTGCGTATGTGTCAATTAATTGATTAAAGTTTGAAACTACTTCTGCCAACTGGGCTTGCATTTTTTCAGGAGTCAAACGGAGTTCTTTGATAAGTCTGTCTACTTTGTTGATAAACAAAACAGGCCTCACCCTTTCTTCAAGGGCCATTCTAGTCACAGTCTCAGTTTGAGTCATGATTCCTTCTACTGAATCACATACCACTACTGCACCGTCAATTGCCCTAAGGCTTCGAATCACCCTTCCACTAAAATCTACGTGACCTGGAGTGTCAATCATGTTGATGACATATTCTTGACCTTTTTGAGTGAAAAGTAATGTTACGTTAGCTTGGTAAATTGTAATTCCTCTTTGTTGTTCCTCTTTATCAAAATCCATTGCAAGTGCTTTTCCAGCAGCTGATGGTGCAATAATTCCAGAGTATGCCAAAAGGCTGTCACTCATTGTTGTCTTTCCATGATCTACGTGAGCAATGACACCAAAGTTACGGATGTTTGCCTTGTTCTTGATAATCTTCATAACCTCAGCAGTTGACTTGAATTTTGCCATATTCGAAAAACTTTGGATTCAGGTATTAAACCTTAGCCTTCTAAAAGATCAGTAAATCATTTGGTTTGAGACATTACGGATATTTTTTTCCGTAACAAAATGACATTCTTTCTTTCTTTTCTTTTTAGCCTCATAAAGCGGCAGTAATTGCGAAAGAAAAGTGCAGTAGATCACTTGAGATAATTTTTCAGAAGGAATGTCAGGACGGAGTACATTAATGCCAATTTTTTTGAGATTTTTTTCTAATTGTGTGACATGAGGATTTTTTGTCTCAAAAATTATTACAGTATCTCCTTTTTTAACAGAAAACAACTCCATGTGAGAGAATTGTTCAATTCTAGAATAATGAACATCGTATCCCAGAATTTCATAAAACTTTGCAGCGCAATACATGGCCAATGGAAACGTATACTGATTACCCAAAACAAAAAGTCTCTTTGAGATTTTTGCTTTTTTAGAAAATGATAGAGATTTTTCAAATAGTAGATTCTTTGGAATTTGGATGTTTTTAACAAGAGAGATACAAGTCAAGGCACTATCCAAAAAAGAGATGCTACCTGCAGTAAAAACACCGTTGTTAGGGGATGAGAGCAAGATTACCCTATCAGATACGCTTGCCAATCGGCTCTGAGATTTGGAGGTAACTGCAATTGCTTTTTTTGCAATCTTTGCAGTCTTGATATTAGTTATTGTGTTTCCAGAGACAGATATAAAATAGATGTGCTTTGATTTTACCAGATGTTTATTTTGATACAAGTCTAGCGGATCCATTGCTTTTACTGCACCATCAGAAAAAGATTCAGCAAGCATTGCTGACACTAAAGAGTCGCCACTGCCACAGAAGATTGTTTTCTTTTGTGAATTAATTGAGAGTGCTTTTTGTTTTTTAAATGATTTTAAAAATCCTAATTGAAGGAGGATATCTTTTTCATATGCTTCAAGAGAATTCATAATTTCAAATATTTTCTTACATATATTAGAAAAACGATTTGATGCAGGTTTTGATATTTATTACGAGAATTTAGGAAAAATGCATGGAAATTTCTGTAGGACATACACCTGATTCAGATGATGCATTCATGTTTTATGGAATGTTTACAGGTAAAGTTCCATCACCAGATTTTAAAGTAAATCATGTGATTGAAGACATTGAGAAATTAAATCGTAAAGCAACAAACCCAGAATTAGACGTCACTGCAGTTTCAGTTCATGCATGCGCATACATCCCAGGATACACAGTATTGAGAAGCGGTGGAAGTTTTGGGATAAATTATGGACCAATAGTTACTGCAAAAAAGCAAATGTCAATAGATGAAATAAAAAAATCAAAAATTGCAATACCTGGCAAAATGACGTCAGCGTTCTTGCTATTGCAATTAATGATTGGAAAATTTGATTACGTTGAAATGAACTTCAGCGATATTCCAGAAGCTGTCAAATCAGGCAAAGTCGACGTAGGCCTAGTTATTCATGAGACCCAATTGTCATACGAGCAAGAGGGAAATGTCAAAATTTTAGATGTGGGCGAATGGTGGAATAAAACGACTAACGGACTACCAGTTCCACTTGGAATCAATGTGATGCGAACAGATTTGGGCATGGAAAACATTGTAAAATTCGATAAATATCTACAAGCATCAATTGAATTTGGATTAGCAAATTTTGATGACGCATTAGAATATGCGATGCAGTATGCTAGAGGAAAAGACCATGATTTGATTGAGAAATTCGTAAAAATGTATGTAAATCATGTAACTGTCAATATGGGAGATTCTGGGGAAGAATCAATCAGAAGACTGTTTGAAATGGCAAAAGAGAAAGGACTTGTGCCAGATTTTGAAATCAGTATTGCCAGCAAGTAATTATAGTGCAAAAAAAAATAGTGATTATGGGAGACGGCATAGGTGGAGCAGTTATTTCAATTCTTACAAACAATGCTTTTGAGTTATTAATCAGCCATACAAGAAAAGACAATCAAGAACAATACGGAAAAATTGAAAAAATCATTATGAGTAAAATCGATGATCCAGAACATCCCCAATATGAAGAAAAGACAAAAGAAGATTTAGAGCGTGCATTAAAAGGGAAATTCGTTTCATGCAATGTACAATATAGAGATGAAAATACAGATGCACTAGTGTGTAATGTCTTTGTTCAAAGACCACCTGAAGGATTCTAAAATTTGTGAAATACCTAATATATGATGGAATGCAATTATAATTTAATATGGTTCTTGTAGATAAAAAAATTCTAAGTGGAGGATTAGCAATGATCAGCGTGGGAATTTTACTCGTTTTTGTCTTTGCAGAACAACCAACAGGTCAAGCAGGAATGACTGAAGAAGAGATAATTGATTTGATGATAGCAGAAGACGAAAATCAAGCTTATCAGTTATTGTCAGGCATTTTAATCGGAATAGGGTTTTTGTTAGTTTTGATAAGTTTTGGCGCAAGAAGAAAAAAAGGCAGTGCCAAAAGAACAGAAAAAAAACATGCAGAATAACATGTATTAACGATATAAATCGAATTTCTTTTTACAATTACCACAGAATTTTTGTTTAGTTTTCTTACTTTCTGTGCCTAAATCAGTTCCACATCGATCACATTTGGTTTTAATCATATTTTGGTTCCAACTTGAATTCAATCATAGTATCTTGGCTTTGAATATCGATTATATCATTGATTGGATTTGCACGGCAATAAAATATTAAAAAAAGTACAGAAGATATTATTAATCAAAAAACAATCATGAAATATCTTGATTCAAGCTGAAATCAGCATATATCCAATGGCCACTAGAACTACCAGTGCCAGTTTTTACATTGCAAAGGCAATAGAATCAATTCAAAAAATAGACAATCTCAGATATGAGATCAATGCAATGGGGACAATTTTAGAGTCAGATAATATGGATGTTATCAATTTGGCTACAAAACAAATGATGGAGACGGTTCATAATTTAGGTATTGCCAGAGTAGAAGTAATAATCAAAATAGATTCAAGAAGAGACAAACATGCCAAAATGGAAGAAAAGATAGAATCGATTAAAAAACAATTAAGTTAGAATTTTTTTAAAATTCCAAAATGAGTATTTCTTTGAGCTGGAATGCGTCCGATTTCTTTAACCATCGTTGCCAGTTCTTCAACAGATGAAGATGTTGCTTTTCCAGCTGCACGGTAAATCTCCTCAGAAAAAGCAGTTCCAACCAAATCACTACCTCCATTAGATAATGCAACTTGCGCCAGTTTCTTGCCATATGCAACCCAGTAAACAGAAATGTTATTCAGAACATTTGCAAGCATTAACCTAGACAAAGCAATGATTTTCAAATCATATACAGATGAGCATTCATTATTTACTAAATGTTCTTGTTCTAGCTCAGTATTATCTAGGCTGAATTTTAAAGGAATTAGTGTTATGAAACCGTTGGTTTTCTTTTGTAACTCACGAATCTTGATCAGATGATCAACAATGTGTTCAGGTTTTTCAATATGACCATAAAGCATTGTGACATTACTTTTGATATTCATGTTGTGAGCTTCTTCTATTACGTCAAGCCATTGTTGTCCAGTGCATTTTCCTCTTACAATTTTTTCTCGAATTTCTGGATGAAACAGTTCTGCACCACCACCAGGCATAGAATCAAGTCCGGCATCTTTAAGTCGAGACAAAATTTCCTTGGTAGAATTTTTTGTTAATTTAGATAAATAAAAAATCTCAGCTGCAGTTAATGCCTTAATGTTAAGCTGTGGATGACTTTTCTTTATTGTTCTCATCATGTCTTCATAATATTCTAATGGGAGTTTTGGATGAAATCCGCCTACAATGTGAACCTCAGTTGCACCCATTTGTTTTGCAATACCTACTCTTGTTTCAATTTCTTGAGGGGTCAACGTGTATGCATCATCTGCACCATCTTTACGATAAAACGCACACATTTGACAACTAGCAGCGCACACATTGGTATAGTTCATGTAGTATGAGGCAGCAAAAGTTACAGTATCGCCAACGAGTTTTTTTCGAGCATTGTCTGCAACGGCTGCAAGTAAGTGTAGATTATCATAATTCATCAATTCAAGCCCATCATTGTAAGAGAGTTCTTCTCCAGCAATTGCACGATCTAGGGCTTGAGAATCTCTGACTAAATTTTCCAGCATATTGAATTGTTTTCCCATCATGATATATTCCTTATAGTCTCAAGAGATAAGTAACCAATCAGAATAGAACAATTAATGGTATTACCACTAGTGGATGAACATAAACCAAAATGTTACTTGTGCCATGAAGGATTTGAGAATATTGAAAGATTAAGAGAGCACCAAAAAATTAGGCATGCCGATTTTTTTCAAGATAATAAAATACAAAACAAACGGGAGCCGGCCCCTGGCGACGTTACTGTGTTTTAGATTTTTTTTCTTTAATTGATTTTAAGAGATCTTGAGCAATGTCTTTTGAGATACTTGCCAAATCATAATGCTTGTCAATAGATAGTGCTTTTTTAAAATGCATGATTGCATTTTGTAATTCACCAATTTCTCCTAATGAAAGTCCCTTATACGCAAGTGCCATAGTACATTTTTTATCAATCTTCAATGCCACATCATAGCATTCAATTGCCTCAAGATATTTTTGGCTTGAATGTAAAGCGCTGCCTTTGTTTAATAATGCATCCAGGTTGTTAGGAGAAATATCAAGTACTTTGTCATAGAGACGTATGGCGAGCTTTAATTTTCCCATATTCTGTAATGTTACACCTTTGTCAATTAATGCACTAACATTATCAGGTACTTGTTGTAGTACCAAGTCATACAGTTTTAGTGCATCAGAATAATTACCATCTTCTACATATT
>PFRJ01000037.1 GCA_002788515.1 Nitrosopumilales archaeon CG_4_9_14_0_2_um_filter_34_16
TGGTTTTACCTCTGCAGGTTTTGCTTCAGCTGGTTTTACCTCTGCAGGTTTTGCTTCAGCTGGTTTTGATGCTAGCTGAGTAGAAAGTTGATTTAGTCTTGCTTCTAATTCGGCAATCTTGTTTTGAAGATCTTCTTTGGTTTGCTTCTTAGCAGCTGCCATAATTTTGATGAACAATCTGGGGTTTATGTACATTTGGGTTGATTACCGCAACTAATCTTGATCAAGTTTTATATGCTAAAATCACATACTTGATGACATGGACGACTTTGAGAAAGAATATCCAGAATTCGACTGGAAAAATACACCAGCTTACAAACATCCAGGTGGTAAAGATTGTCCATGCCCAAAGCATGAATACATTAGAGAGCAGATCAATTTTACAAGACAGGTAAATCAAAAAGGAAAGGAACCATCCAAAGTTACTCTAAAATTTTGTCCCGATCATTACAGAGTATACATGGAAGAGGTGATCCCTGCAATGCCGTTAAAATATAAAATTCTTACAAAGATTGCACTAAAACTTGGAGCAATTCAGATTGAACAATTAAAGTACATGGAATCAGAATTATGTTTCTATTGTAAATTTGGATCTGGTGGCCATGACAGAAAAACAGAACTCCCACCAATGTAATTTATTCTGAGATTAACAAAACCTTAGGTTTGTTTTGGATATCGTGATGACATCGATTTCCACATAATGGACATTGTTTTTTATCAAGAAAAATGCACTGACAATATGTGAATTAAGATACGATTTTACAGATTTGTTTGGCTCCCCAGTTCCATTACAAAAAGGGCAGAGAGCACAGTGGCATATTATTCCATATTCTTTGCAAAGCACACATCTGTCATCACTCAATATCAATTTTTAATGAAATCATAATTAAAAGAGGCATCAAATGATTTTTAATAAAACCCACTTTTGCGGAAATCGAGTTAAGCTTATACTTGATCTGACTTGAGAGTCAACATGAGAATACAAGATATTCATGATTTCATAGTCGAACTTGAAAAACATGGGGAATTAAAAAGAGTCAAAATTGAAGTTGATTCAGATTTAGAGATTGCTGAAATCATGAGACGTGAAATGTATAACAACGGCCCGGCAATTCTTTTTGAAAATGTAAAAGGATATGACATGCCAGTTTTAGGAAACGCATTTGGTTCAATGAAGAGATTAGAGATAGGGTTAGAAATGAAGAACTTTACTGAGATTGGTCAACGCATCGTAGATATGACAAAGATGGACATACCATCAGGATTACTAAATAAAATTAAAAAACTTCCAGAGTTGACAAAAATGACTGCATCATTTCCCAAAGCAGAAACAAGTGGACCTGTAACTGAAATTACATCTAATGATGCATCATTTGATGATTTACCAATTCTAAAATCATGGCCAAATGATGCAGGAAGATTCATCACTTTAGGATTAGTTGCAACAAAACATCCAGAGACAGGAGTTAGAAATTTAGGAGTTTACAGAATGCAAATAATAGATAAAACACATGCATCAATGCATTGGCAAAAGCACAAACGAGGAGCTCACCATAGTGATATTTCAAAAGAACGAGGAGAAAAAATCCCTACAGCGATAATTATTGGTGGAGAACCAGCGACAATTTTTTCATCAATTGCACCAGTTCCTGAAGGACTTGACAAATACTTGTTTGCAGGGATTACAAGAAAAGAAGGAATCAAAACTGTAAAATGTAAAACAATCGATTTGGATGTACCAGCAAATGCAGAGATAGTCTTGGAAGGATATGTAGATCCTGCAGACATTAGAGATGAAGGGCCATTTGGCGATCATACTGGATATTATACACCAGTCGAACCATATCCAACATTTACATTAACAGGAATAATGCGAAGGAAAAATCCGATTTATGTTACAACAGTAGTTGGAAAACCAATTCTGGAGGATGCATATATTGGAAAAGTTATTGAACGTTCATTTTTACCATTGATCCAAATGTTCCATCCAGAAGTTGTAGACTTTAGCATGCCAGCAGCAGGATGGTTTCAAGGATTTGCAATAATATCAATCAAAAAAAGATACCCAGGTCAAGCCAAAAAAGTTATGATGGGATTATGGGGTATGGGACAACTTTCCCTAACGAAAATGTTTGTAGTAGTAGACGAAGATATCAATGTTCATGACATCAATGATGTAATATGGGCAATCACTACAAGGGCAGATGCTGCAAGAGATACCACAATAATCAACAACACACCTACAGATACACTTGATCCAGCATCACCACTTGTAAATTTAGGTTCTAAGATGGGAATCGACGCAACACAAAAAACAAGAGAAGAAGGATATGAAAGAGAAATTCAACAACAAGTAAAAGTTGACGATAAAACAAAGGAATTAGTCAATTCCAAATGGTCCAGTTATGGTCTATAATACAGTAACAGGATTGTAAAAATTATCTCTTTCTTCAACCTGATAACCAATCTGATGAATAGCATTAATAATTATTTTATCAGTTAATTCAGTAGAGCGAGAACCAGTACATGAAACAACCTCTTCACCAATCAATGTACCACCAAAATCATCAGCGCCATATTGTAAAGCAAGTTGAGCCATACCGACACCATTAGTTAGCCATGATGATTGGATATGAGGGATTAATCCATCAAAGACAAGTCTAGATATGGCAATCATCTTCAAAAGCTGAATTCCACCAGTACCATATTCAACTAATCCTTCTTCGTGCATTTGCGTGTTATTTGGTTCAAAATTCCACGGGATAAATGCCATAAAGCCTTTAGTTTTTTCTTGTAGTTTTACAATTTTGAAAAAATGTTCAACAATATCATTTTTGTTTTCTACATGACCATACATCATTGTTGCAGAAGCAGGCAATCCAATTGAATGTGCTTCATCCATAATTCTAATCCAAGCATCACTGGAGATTTTCTTTGGACTGATTACATCTTTAACAGAATCAGTTAAAATTTCAGCACCCGCACCAGGTATTGATTGAAGACCTGCATCTTTGAGTCTAGACAATATTTCTTTTGTTGATGATTTTTCAACTCTTGCAATCATATCTATTTCAGATGTAGATAATCCGTGAACACCAACGGATGGAAATTTTTCTCGAATCATTCTAAATGCATCTTCATAATATTCAATCTTCAAACTTGGATTGTGTCCACCTTGAATCAAGACTTGACGAATTTGAAACAAATCCCATGAAGCTTTAACTCTGGATTCAATTTGATCAAGAGTTAACGTGTAAGAATCATCAGCACCTGGAGATCTATAAAATGCACAGAATTTACAATCAGTGATACAGACATTAGTATAATTCAAAATAATATTATTTACAAAAGAAGCTTTTTTTCCAAATTGTTTTCTTGTCAAATGGCCTGAAACAAGACCCATAAGATGAACGTCATCAGATTCTAACAATCTTAAACAGTCTTCAGGTCCAGGGCGTTTACCGTGAAGAGAATTTTCTAAAATGTCTTTAATATCACTTTTTTGTATCTGCTCAGTAGTTTGATTCAAGTGCTCTGATTCCTTAGAATTTCTATTTAATTCTTGATAGAAATATTGAACAAAAAAAGAATTAAACAAAATGAGTCATTTGTGCGCAATCTTTGAGAAAAATGAGTTCAATGATTCACGTTATTTTTAAGTAGGGCACAAAAATCAGATCAAATCATGGTATCAGGTAATCAAATTAGACTTAGTCGAATTCTCAGAAAAGGAAGAATGCTTTGCATTCCAATGGATCATGGAATTTCAAACGGACCAATTGAGGGTCTTGAAGATCCAGTTTCTACAATTTACAAATGTGAAGGACATGGTCTCACAAGTGTGATCATCAATAAAGGAATTCTCAAAGCATTGCCTAAACCAACTAAAATTGGAATTTTAGTTCATTTTTCAAGTAGTACAGTATTATCATTATCACCAAATCGAAAGATGCTAACAGGTACAGTAAAAGAAGCAGTTGCAATGGGAGCTGATGGTGTATCATTACATATCAACATTGGTGGTAAAGAAGAACCAGAGATGTTAGAACAGCTTGGAATGACTGCAGATCAGTGTCACAAATGGGGAATGCCACTTTTAGCAATGATGTATCCAAGAGGTGAAAATATCAAGAATCCACATGATCCTGAAATTGTTGGACATGTTGCAAGAATTGGTGCAGAATGTGGCGCAGACATTGTTAAAACACTATACACAGGAGATGTGGATTCTTTTGCAAAAATTGTAAAGAGTACACCAGTTCCAATTGTTATTGCAGGTGGGCCAAAAGCAAAAACAGATTTAGATATTCTTCAAATGACTGAAGACGCAATGACAGCAGGAGCAAAAGGAGTTACATATGGTAGAAACATCTTTGCACATAAAACACCTGAAAAAATGGTTGAAGCATTAGCGGAAATAATTTTCAGAAAAGGAACAGCAAAGGAAGCAATGAAAAAAATTGAGTAAGACCAGAGAAATAATAATTTCACCTAAAGTGTCTCAGACACAATTAGCCAAATTTTTACCTCAATTAGAAGAAGAAGGAATTAAAATGGTGTATCTTGATCCAAAAAAATTAGGGAATAAAAAAACAAAACTTCAGACAGTATTTCCATCAAATTTAGCAAATTATGTAGTTCTCGAAAAAGAAGGATTGAAAGTAAAAGGCAAAAAAGTGGGAAGAAAATTCCAAATACTATCAAACTCAGACATAGATAACATCCTTACAATTGCAAAAAAGGGATTAGATTTTGTGATAGTGGAAGTAAAAGATTGGAAAATAATTCCATTAGAGAATATCATTGCAAAATTACATAAAATTCATACCAAGATTTTTGCGATTGCCAAAACGCCTGAAGAGGTAAGAAAGATGTTTTCAATTTTAGAAGTCGGTGTAGATGGAGTAATCTTTAGCACATCAACAATCAACGAAGTCAGAGAAGTCATGGTGTATTTGGGAACAAAGAATTTTGAAATGAAACCTGCTAAGATTACAGAGATAAAAGAAGTAGGAGACGGCGAACGTGTTTGTGTAGATACTGCATCAATACTTCACAAAGGCGAGGGAATGTTGATTGGGAGTAGATCAAATTTTTTGTTTTTAGTTCATAACGAATCAGTAGGATCATCATTTACATCCCCAAGACCATTTAGAGTAAATGCAGGTGCAGTTCATTGCTACACGTTATCGCCAGATGGGACAACAAATTACCTATCAGAAGTAGAAACAGGATCGGAAGTACTGATCCTTAACTCAAAAGGCAATGCAAGACGAGCAACTGTTGGAAGATCAAAGATCGAACGTAGACCAATGCTAATGATCAAAGCAGTTGTAGATGGAGAAACAGGAGGAATAATAGCACAAGACGCAGAGACCATTCGTTTTGTAAAACCAAATGGACAACTAGTGTCAGTCACTCATTTAAAGAAAGGAGATACAGTTATGGTACATGCAAAACCTGCCACAGGCAGGCATTTCGGAATGGAAGTTTCAGATGAATATATTTTAGAGAAATGAAATACAGAACTTGCGTATCCATTGCTGAAAAAACTCCTGCATTAACTGAAAAAAAATTAAAAATTGCACTCAAAAAATCAGACTATGTGGAAATAAGATTTGATTTTCTAAAAATAGAGCAGATTCCGAAAACATTAGAGACAATTAAAAAAGATCTAAAGAGAATTGTGTGTACCTTAAGACCAAAAACAGAAGGAGGAAAGTTTTCTGGAAATGAGGTAGAACGAATTGCAATTCTGAAATTAATTGCAGAATACAATCCATTTCTATTAGATGTAGAATTTAATACATTAAAGAAAAATTCGGCATTGGTAAAATATCTAAAAACTACAAAAACAAAATTACTTGTTTCATGGCATGATTTTAAAAAAACTCCTAATGCAGAAGAACTCAAAAAGAGACTTTGTGAAATGAGTAAATTTTCATCTAATGTAAAAATAGTCAGTACTGCAAAATCAATGAACGATTCAACTAGAATGTTAGAATTGTATAGCAAAAAAGGAAAAAACAATTTGATTTCATTTGCAATGGGAGATTTTGGAAGGATTTCTAGAATTTTATGCCTATATTTAGGGAGTCCATATACCTATGTGTCATTAGGAAAAGCAGTTGCCCCAGGACAGTTTAGTGTGGACGAAGTTAAAAAAATTATGAATCTAAAAAAATAAGATCTCAGAAAGTTGAGAGTTTAAATCAATCATATAATTAGAAAAAGAATATGAGTAAATCATTTGCAGTCATAGGAGATCCTATTGATCATTCATTATCACCAAATATTCATAGTGCCGCATTTAGAGAAATGGATTTAGATTCATCATACATTGCATACAGAATTCCAAAAGGAGAATTAGAAGAGGGGATAGAAGGTTTAAAAAAAATCAAAATAGACGGATTCAATATCACTATACCTCACAAAGTAGAGATGATGAAATATTTAGACAAGATCGACGAGTCATGTAGTTTGATTGGCGCAGTTAATACTGTAACAAACACAGACGGAATTCTAAAAGGATACAATACGGACATGGATGGATTTTTAGAACCATTTAAGAAAAAGAAATTAAATATTGCAAACACAAAAGTTCTTCTTTTAGGAGCAGGCGGTGCAGCCAGAGCCATAGTTGCAGGATTTGCCAAGGAAAAAGCAAAGAGCATAACCATAGCAAATAGAACATTAGGAAATGCGGAGAATCTTGCAGAATTTGCAAAGAAGATCGGATTAGATGCAAATGCAGTAAAAATTGAAGATGTTAAAGACACTGCAAAAAATTTTGATATCATCGTAAATGCGACATCAGTTGGTCTAAGAGATGAACCAAGTGTCATTTCTTTAGAAGGAATTAGTGAGAAAACAATTGTTTATGACATTGTATACATGCCAATTAATACCGATTTTATAAAAAAAGCCAAAGAAAAAAATGCCATCATAATATATGGATACGAAATGCTTCTAGGTCAAGCAGTGAGAGCATTTGAGATATGGCATGGTGTGGAAGCACCTTATAATGCCATGAAAAAAGCATTGTTAGGAGGATTTTGATGGTAAAAGCAACAGCTACTGTCCACGGAGCAGTTTCATTGGTTAATGCGATTGCCAACCAAAAGGGTGCAACTTTAGGAATTTCATTAAGAGTGGAAGCAACAGTTGAAACCAGTCCAGGTAAAGGGATTACAATTCAATCAGAAAACAAGAGTTTGAGTTCTCGTTTAATTAACAAAACCATTGAAAAAATTGTTTCAAAGAAAGAATTAGATGAAAACAAGATCACAATTTCACTTTCTTCAGAAATCCCTACAGGATATGGGCTAAAAAGCTCCAGTGCAATTTCATCTGCAATTGCATTAGCATGTGCAAAAATATTCAAACCAAAATGGACTGATCAACAGATACTTTTGGCAGGAGTGGATGCATCTATTGAATCCAAAGTAAGTATTACAGGGGCTTATGATGATGCATGTTCATGTTATTATGGCGGTTTTAATGTAACAGATAATGCAAAGAAAAGAAGAATACATTTTGAAAAAGCACCATTAAATCTAATTGCAGTCATATTTATCCCAAAAAATAGAAAAAGAGGGAATCTGAAAAAACTCAAGGTATTATCATCAGTGTTTGAAAATGCATGGAAATTAGCAGAAGAAGCAAAGTATTGGGAAGCCATGAACATAAACGGATTAGCAACAGCATCAATTCTAAACTCAGATCCAAAAATAATTACAGAATTAATTGAAAAAGGCGCACTAGGGGCATCAGTATCAGGCAATGGTCCAGCAATAGCAGCAATAACAAAAAAAGAAAATGAATCTGCAATCAAAAAAATATTTTCAACTCTAGAAGGAAACATAATCATTTCAAAAGTCAATAACAAAAAGGCAGAAATTCATGAAGTGCAAAGTTGAAAAATCCAAAATAACAGGCCAAGTTATTTGTCCTCCAAACAAGAGCTATACTCATAGAGCAATCTTTCTTGCATCACTTGCAGGCAACAACAGTACTGTAGAGAATGTATTATTTTCAGCAGATACCAAAGCGACAATTGAAGCATGTAAAAAATTTGGAGCGCATATTGAAATCAAAAATTCATCAATAATTGTCAAAAATTCAATAAAAATAGGCACAAAAGTATCTGAAATCAATACTGAAAATTCAGGAACAACGATAAGAATCGCATCAGGTATTGCTAGTTTGTTTTCTGAAGAAATTATTTTAACAGGAGATGCTAGTCTTCAAAAAAGACCAATGCAGCCTCTCTTGGATGCATTATCGAGTATAGGAGCACAATGCCAGTCAACAAATGGAAATCCACCTATCAGAATAAAAGGCAAGATCAGTGGAGGAGATGTAAAAATCCCAGGGAATTTTTCGAGTCAATTTATTTCAGCATTATTGATTTGTGCTCCAATGACAGAAAAAGGAATAAATCTAATCATAGAAGAAGAATTAGTATCAAAACCATATCTTGATGCAACTATTGCTACAATGAGAAAATTTGGAGTGTCTGTTCAAACATTAATCCCATACAAAAGATATAACATATCACCACAAATCTATAAAGAAGCCACATTTACAGTTCCGATTGATTTTTCAAGTCTTGCATTACTTTTATCAGCTGTTGTTCTTAATGGAGAAAAGGTTACAATAAAAGGCAATATTGGAAATTTACCACAAGGAGATGAAGTATTCATAGATATTCTAGAGCAATTAGGAGTCAAGGTGAATATAGATGATGAAGGAATTGAAATTGAAACACCTGAAAAACTAAGTGGCGGTAAATTTGACTTAAGCAATTCACCAGATCTTCTTCCCCCTCTTGCAATATTAGCATTAAAATCATCAGAACCAATTGAGATAGTTAATGTCAAACATGCAAGACTCAAAGAGACAGACAGAATTGCAATAATTGCAAGAGAGCTTGTCAAAATAGGAATTAAAATTCAAGAAAAAGAAGATGGGTTAGTTCTAGAATCATCAGATAAAATAATCGGGGCTGAATTAAATTCTGAAGAAGACCATAGATTATTCATGGCGTTTTGTATTGCTGGAATGTATGTGGGAAATTGTATTGTGACAGATCCTCAATCAGTAAAAGTATCATATCCAAATTTTATTGAAGAAATGAAACGTCTTGGAGCAAGTATTCAAATTCAGTAAATATTTTTCAAAAAAGTCAATTAAGGTAAAAGGCGCGATCCTGTATAGAGTGAAAAGCATTCTCCTCACCCACAACGCTTTTGCGTAGATAACATGTCTTTTTCACAGAACCGCGCAAATCATTCGATAAAATTTGTATGATTTTGCATATATTATGTATGTAATCATGATATTTAAGAATATATTATAATTATTTTATAAAATAATGTATTTTTATATAATTTTTAATGTTTAATAATGTCTCATTTCAAGATCCAAAATAAGAATAAAAAATACAACAAATTTCAGAATGAGGAATTATAAGCATCATTCAACTTTGATAATATGTTGCCGGGAAGTTCTATTGGTCAGCGTCTTGTTTTAACTAGTTTTGGAGAAAGTCATGGAAAGTCAATCGGAGCAATAGTTGATGGATGTCCAGCTGGATTAGAAATTGATGAAAAAGACATCCAGAAAATGTTAGATCAGAGAAAACCGGGACAAAATCTAATTTCAACACAAAGAAAAGAAAAAGATGTTGTAGAAATTATTTCAGGAGTGTTTAGAGGATACACCACAGGAGCACCAATCACAATGGTGATTTGGAACAGTGATCAAAAATCAAAAGATTATGAAGATTTGAAAACAAAACTTAGGCCAGGACATTCAGATTATCCAGCAATGGTAAAATACAATCATTTTAACGATTATCGTGGTGGAGGGAGATTTTCAGGTAGATTAACTGCAACTCACGTGATGGGAGGAGCCATTGCAAGAAAATTACTCAAAGTAACATTAGGAGTTGAAACAAACTCATACACATCACAAATCGGAAAAATAAAGATGGATCATGAGTTTGATGAGAAAATGATCAATTCAATATACAAAAATGAAGTGAGATGTCCAGAAAATAAAACTGCAGAAAAAATGAGAGCCAGTATTTTAGATGCAAGAAAAAAGGGAGATTCTCTTGGTGGCATAATCGAATCAATTACAACCAATGTTCCAGTAGGATTGGGAGAGCCAATTTTTAGCTCATTAGAATCAGATTTGAGTAAAGCAATTTTTTCAATCCCATCAGTGAAAGGAATAGAATTTGGATCAGGATTCAAAGGATCAGAATTGCATGGTTCTGAAAATAATGATTTGTATACTATTAAAAAAGGGAAGATCATAACAAAGACAAATAGATCAGGTGGTATTCTAGGAGGAATTTCAAACGGAATGCCAATAACAATGAGAATTGCATTCAAGCCAGCATCATCAATTGCTCAAAAACAGAGTACTGTAGACATTAAGACAAGAAAAGAAACAACATTACAAGTCAAGGGCAGACACGACCCATGTGTAGTGCCAAGAGCTCCACCAGTAGTAGATTCACTTGTAGCACTAACCATAGCAGATCATGCACTCCTAGCAGGAACAATCAAATCAACATTATAAGAAAATGCCAGAAATTAATGATCTTCGCAATAAAATGGATGACGTTACTCTAAAAATGATTCATCTGTTAAGAGATAGAACAAATATTGCAAAAGAAATTGGAGAAGTTAAAAAAAATATGGGAAAAGGAATAACAGATGAAGTAAGGGAAGAGAATCTACGAGAAAAAGTCATTGCGTTGTGCAAAGATATTGTATTAGATGAAACCATAGCTACAAAATTTTTAAATTTTCTTTTAAATGAATCAGTCAAAGTACAGTCCAACAACAAACCATCACATCTTTCTATTTTCCTAAAGGCAAAAACACTTGAAGAACAAGGTAAAAAAATAATCCATATGGAAGTGGGAGAATTAGATTTTCCACCACCCAATATTGTAAGAAACGCATTAGAAGAAGTATTTGATAAAGGATTTCTAAGATACGGACAAGCAAAAGGAATACCGATGTTTAGAGAGGCCATTGCAAACTACATGTCTAAAAAATTCAACGTAGATCTTACAAAAGACAATATCATAGTTAGTCCAGGTGCCAGATTTTCGATTTATACTGCAATTTCCACACTTCTTGATCCTGGAGATGAAATGATTGTGATAGAGCCGGCATGGCCAGCATACAAAGATTGTGCATTTAATGCAGGAATCAAAGTAAGAGTAATCAATACAACATTGGAAGATAAATGGGAACCATCACTCGAACAAATCAAGAAAACAATTAATTCAAATACCAAAATGATAGTGTTGAATTATCCAAACAATCCAACTGGAAAAATCCTGAATGAGAAATTACAAGATGACATAATGCAATTAGCTCAAAAAAATAATCTTTATGTGCTAAGTGATGAGATTTATTCAGAATATGCAAAAACAAAATGGAAAAGTATTCTAAAATACAATTATGAAAAAAGCATAGTCACACAATCATTTTCAAAATCTCATGCAATGACTGGTTTTAGGGTAGGATACGGAGTAGCAAATGTAAAAATTATCGAAAAAATGGCAAAATTACAGGCATTATGCCTTACAAATGTATCAGAGCCAATCCAATACATAGCCATGAAAGCACTTGAGGCAGACACATCCAATAATACTAATACAGTACAAAATAGACTAGATGTGTTGGTACAAAAAGCAAGGGAATTAGGATTAGACTTTATTGTTCCTGATGGGGCAATGTACATTTTTGCAAGAATTAACCAAGAAGGATTTGACGGAGTTCAATTTGCAAATAGCACACTTGAAAAAGGTTTAGCAGTAGCACCAGGAGAAGGATTTGGAGACTACAAGAACTTCATAAGACTTTCTGCATGCCAAAATGAAAAATCGTTAATTGAGGGAATGAATATACTTGGCAACATTATGAGGGATAATCAATGAAGAAAGTTACTGTGATTGGGGCAGGAGGTCAAATGGGACAGTGGTTTGTAAAATATTTTGCAAGTGAAGGTTTTGAAGTAACAGGGTACGATACAGAAAACAAAAATTTAGGAAAAGACATCATCTTATCAGAATCACTTGTTGGAGGAATTTTAAATGCTGACTATGTTGTCTTGTGTACACCAACAAGAAGAACACCAGAAATCATAAGATTAATTGCAAAAGAGATGAAACGTGGAACATATCTAATTGAAATTTCATCTGAGAAATCAAAAGTAGTTTCTGCATTATCAAAAATGCCAACAAAAATCAATCCAATTTGCATACACCCTATGTTTGGTCCAGGTGTCAAAACAATCAAAGGTCAAAATATAATATCAGTTCCAATTAAAGATGCAAAGAAAGAATTAACTATTGCAAAAACATTGTTTGAAGGCGCAAACTTTGTTACAATTGATGCAGTAGAACATGATAAAAAAATTGCAGTGATTTTAGGGTTAACTCATTTAATGAATTTAGTTTTTGCAAATATCATTTCAAAAGATGAGAAAATGAATTTAACAGAAAAAATGACAGGTACAACATTTAGAGTTCAAAAAATATTGGCAGAAAGCATAATGACAGAATCTCCAGAATTGATTGAAACAATTATTGCAAATCCAGAAATTAGAAGAGTGGCAGAAGAGCTTTGGAAGGACATAGGTAGATTGCTCACCTCTGTTCAAGAGTCAAAAACAGAAGAAGTGATAGAATACATCAAAGAATGCCAAGAAAGACTTGCCAAACATACAGACATTAATGAATCTTATAAAAAATTAACAAAAATGGTAAAAACAATTGAAAAATAACGGACATGCGTGCAACAAAGATTGTCACATCTTTCATTAAAGATAACGACAAATTATTGATTCTAAAAAGAAGTGACAAAGTAAAATCAATGAAAGGCTTATGGGCAGGAATTAGTGGAATTATTGAAAACAATGAAGAGCCTTTAGAAAGAGCAAAAATTGAAATTTTTGAAGAGACCGGAATTACAAATGAGAAAATAACATTAATCAAATCAATTGGAGAGATGAGAATAAATTCACCTCAATATAAAAATCACGAATGGGAAATATTTCCATTTTTATTTAAAGCAACAAAACCAACAATCAAACTTAATTGGGAAAATTCAGAGTTTAGATGGATAAACATAGAAGAATTACAAAACTATGAAACAGTGCCCAGTCTTCAAAAGGTATTACTCAATTTGTTGTAAATTTTTGTTTTCTTTTTCATATTTTTTCTGTTGAGGCAACATCATGTATACACAAGCACCGCCACACATAGTACATGGTACATTATTACCAGGATGTTGTCCTGTACGACTATGAATTTTTGCAGCTTCCTCAGGATCAATAGATAATGCGAGTTGTTTTTCCCAATCCAAAGTTCGTCTTGCCTCAGTCATTTCCATATCCCATTTAATCACCTTATCACGAATTTTCACTAGATCACCTGCATGTGCGGCAATTCTATATGCAATTAACCCAGCTTTCACTTCTTCTGCATTAGGTAATGCAAGATGTTCAGAAGGAGTAAGATAACATAAAAGATCCACACCTTCACTTGCAGAAACTGCAGCTCCAATTGCACTTGCAATATGATCATGGCCAGATGCAACATCAGTAACCAACGGACCTAGAACATAGTATGGAACATCACCAATTAGAGATTTAGCCAATCTTACATTAGCAGCAACTTCGTTTAATGGAACATGGCCAGGACCTTCAACCATTACTTGAATGTCATGTTCATGGGCACGTTTTGTTAATCTAGAAATGTTAATCATTTCTTGAACTTGTAATTCATCGTGAGAATCTAAAATTGAGCCTGGTCGTAATGCATCTCCAAGACTAAATGTTACGTCATATTTTTTGGCAATTTCCATCATGTAATCATAATGAGTGATGTATGGATTTTCTTTATCATGTTTTAACATCCATGCAGCAGTGATTGTTCCACCCTTACTTACAACTCCACCATATCTTTGAACTTTGAGAATTCTTTTTGCAATATCTTTGGTAATACCGCAGTGAATTGTGGTATAATCGACACCATCTTTTGCATTATTTTCAAACGCAGTGAGATAATCATCTTCAGTTAAATTCAAAGGATTTTTGTGAAATTCTACACCATAATTATAAGCCTCATAAATTGGAACAGTTCCAAAAGTAATTGGTGCAACATCCATGAGAGTTCGTCGTATTGTTTTAACATCTCCACCATCACTAAGGTCCATTATAGTATCTGCATGATATTTTATTGCAACTTTGGCTTTTTCAATTTCTTCTTCAATGTTTACATTTAATGTAGAAGTTCCAATGTTGACATTAACTTTAGTTTTCAAACCCTTGCCAATTCCAACGTTGTGAATTTTTTGCGGTCTTGCATTATTACTCGGAATAATTATTGAACCCTTTGCAATTTTAGGAATTAACCATTCAAGAGAAACATCTTCATCTTTTGCAACTTGTTTCATTTCATCAGTTATCACTCCGCGTCGAGCGGAAGTCATTTGAGTTGCCATAACGTATTCTAAGTTGTTACCTGATTTAAACAATCGTGAAAATCATAAAAAAAATTGATCGCATAAAAAATCTTTGACACTATATTAAGAAAAATGATCGATCTTTTATGGTAGAAAGCACCAATAGATCACATGAGAACAAGTAGAGAATGCAGACATTGTGGAAGAGAGTTTTATAGCATGAAAGAGGAATTCTGTTCTTTTGATTGTGTAACTCAAACATCAGCATAACTACGTCGGTTTTAATTCATTTTCTAAAATAGTCTTTTCGGACTTTATTTTAGAAATTCTATCTAAAATAGGCATGATAATACACTCAGAATCAAGAAAATTTGCAAAGTTTTGTTGTATTTCATAAAGACGTCGAGATAATTCAATTTTAGCATAAACTATGAAACATAATTTCATAGTTTTTGATTTTTAGATGTTACAGAATTTAACCTGGAGATAATCATTATCGCGGAGGACTCCAACTCTCTTCCATGGCATCATCCATGTTTTTTGAAATAAGATACTGCTTTCCACATTTGAAACATTGCCAGAGAAATTTATCATCTTTAACTTTTTGATATTGCATAGGTAACAAACAAGTGGTACATTGTAATATGCCATGAATAGCGTCATCTGCCATAGGAATCTTTGTCATCAACGAAAAGCAGATCTTCAAGTATAAAATATGTGTTACAAAACATCACACACAAAATGGAAATACAGATTAGTACTTTAAAACAAGAAAACACAATGAATTTACTTTCAATTGGAGGATCTGATCCATCTGCAGGGGCGGGAATTCAAAGCGATGTAAAGTCATTTTCGGAATTTGGCGCATATGGATTAACAGTGATTACTGCAATTACGAGTCAAAATACCTCAAGTTTTGGAATGATTGAGCCAGTATCAAAAAAGATATTGGAAAATCAACTTGAATCAGTATTAACTGATTTTAAAATTGACGGAATAAAAATTGGCATGGTGTTTAACTCGGAAATAATTAAAACATTATATCAACAATTAAAAAAATTAAAAATTCCAATTGTTGTAGATCCAGTTATCAAATCAACGACAGGAGGAGCATTAATAGAAAATAAAGCGATTGAAGATTTTCAAAAATATATAATTCCACTTGCGACAGTTATTACTCCAAATAAATTTGAGGCAGAAATATTATCAAAATCAAAGATCAATTCAAAAAAGACAGTAGAAAAAATTGCAAAAAATATCCAAAATATGGGAGCGAAAAATGTGGTGATTACAGGAATTGAAGGAAAAAATAACAAGATAGTAGATTTTGTTTTAGAAAAAAGTACAAAATACCAGATTTCAGGAGACAGAATCAAAGGTACAAACCACGGAAGTGGATGTAGTTATTCAGCAGCGATAATATTTGCAATGTCAAACAAAAAATCAATCCGTGAATCGGTAAAATTTGCAAAGGAATTTGCGTATAATTCAATAAAAAATGCAAAAAAAATTGGGAATGGGATTAAGATAGTAGATAGTCAGAACAAAGACAAGATAAATTCAGAGTTATCTCAATCAATTAATGAATTTGTTAAAATCAAAAACATATACAAACACATTCCTGAATGTCAAACAAATTTTGTATATTCTAAACAAAAACCAAAATCTACAAAAGACATCTTAGGATTGTCAGGAAGAATTGTCAAAGCGGGGAAAGAAGTCATAGTTGCGGGTAATCTAACATATGGAGGATCAAAACATGTTGCCACAGCATTACTTGTTGTAAATAAAAAATTCCCAGAGATTCAATCTGCAATAAATTTAAAATATGAAAACTCAATAATTTTGAAAATTAAAAAATCAAATCTTTCGGTATCTAATTATGACAGAATTGATGAACCCATGAATGTTAAAAACAAGGGATCATCAGTAAAATGGGGAATTACTAACGCAATTAAAAATTCAAAATTACCTCCAGACATAATTTTTCATAAGGGGGATTTTGGAAAAGAACCCATGATTATAATTTTTGGAAACACACCAAAAAGTATTTTAAAAAAATTATCAAAAATTGTGGGATAAAATTCTAGTCTAAAAACATCCTCGAACATAAATAGTCATATCTCAAATAGCATTTGTGAAGACAGTAATTTTAGCAGGAGGATTAGGTACCAGATTACTCCCATTGACAAAGAATACACCAAAACCTATGTTACCATTAGGTAAAAAACCAATTTTAGAGCACCTAATAGATTGGAATAAAAAAAATGGAGTAAAATCAATCATTTTGTGTGTAAGTCATCTTCGAAAAACAATTGAGAATTATTTTGGAGATGGAAAAAGATTTGGAGTAAGCATAGAATATGCAATTTCAAACAAACCACTAGCAACTGCAGGTCAACTAAAAACTGCAGAGGAGTTCATTGACAATACCTTTGTTTGTATGTATGGAGATTCAATTTTTGATTTTAATCTTAGAAATATGATAAAACAACATAAAGTAAAAAGAGCATTTGTTACCATGGGTCTAAATGAATACAAAACTAACTTGCCTTACGGAGTAATCGACATTTCAAAAACAGGTAAAGTGTTAAGATGGAATGAGAAACCAGAGATAAAGGTAAATGTAAACATGGGTTGTTATGTAATGGAACCAAAGGTGCTTAATTTAATTCCAAAAAATAAGCCATATGGGATGGATGATGTGATTAAACAAGCCATGGCCAATAAAAAATTAGTCAGCAGTTTCATTACAAAAAAAGGATTTACAGACATTGGGAATAAAGAATCATATGAAAAAGCATATCAAGAACATACCCAAAAACTGGAAAATAACTGATAATAGAAATGAATGAGCCAATAATTAGAGAATTAAAAGAAGCGGATCTTTGGAATGGATTTCTAAAATCACTAGATTCATTAAAACAAGCAAGTAATATTGAAAAATCCAAAGCCAAAGAGATTTTTGAGAAGATCAATGCCAATCCAGATCACATCATAGCAGTTGCAGAATTAGATGGGAGAATTGTTGGTTCTACAACACTCATCATAGAACCAAAATTCATTCATAATGGAGGCATGGTGGGTCATATTGAAGACGTAGTAGTCAATAAAGATTTTCAAGGTAAAAAAATAGGTGAGAAAATTATGAAATATCTTATTGAAATTGCAAAAAATCGTGGCTGTTATAAGACAATTCTTGACTGTACAGACGACGTCAAACCATTTTATGAGAAACTAGGTTTCAAACAAGTTGCTAATGAGTTAAGATTGGATCATATTTAGAAAAATTCTTTTTTTGGACGTTTCTCTTTCTCTTTTGTCAAATAAACGCCAACAACAATTACAGGAATAGATAGCACCATGAACAACAACGGAGTGTATTTTACAACATCTGTAATATAGACAGCAGCCATTTTATCAATTAGCGAATGAGATACAAACATTCCTAACAACATAACTACTCCACCTGCAATTATCAATCCACCAATAGGTCTTGAGCCATATTGTCTTGTCATGATAAAAGGAACGGCAGCTAGGATTCCAGCAGGTGCAGCACCGATAGAAATGAATTGAAATATTTTCGGATCAGCATTAAATGTTATTGAGAATTCTATCTCTTCAGGCACATTAGTCATGAAATTGTAAACAGAAATCATTTCACCAGCAAACATCACAAATAAACCAAGACTTGTTACTGCAAGCCATTTCTCAATTGCCATAAGACTAACAGATTTTAGTTGATAAATAAACCATTCAAAAAATCAAACTATGCCAACTAAATTAGCTAATTCTTTTCTACATGCTGCGCCAAGTTTCTCAGCAGCTTGTTCAGGAGATACATCATTTAAGAAAATCCCATATCCACGTTCCAATCCAGACCAAGATTTTGTAATAGGATAAACTTCAATATGCCAATGAATTTGTCGACTATTTTTCTTTTCAGGAGACAGATGGAAAACCAGGTTGTATGAAACATCTTTAACAGTATTTACAAGACCGCCAAGTGTAGCTCTCAAAATCAATGATAAGTCATTGATTTCTTTTTGAGTAATTTTTGAGAAACTAGTCACATGTTTTTTTGGAGAAATCCAAAATTCATATGGATATGAAGGAGCCCAAGGGCAAAAAGCAATGAACCCTTCAGTTTGAAGAACCTGTCTAGGACCACTAATTTCTTCATTTACAGTTTGGCACATTGGACATACACCTTTTTCATTTAAAATTTTGTGAGATGCTTCAGCTTCAGTTTCGATAACTGGAGGAATTGTTGAAAAAGTCAAAAGGTTGAGATGAGGATGAGGATTAATATTTCCAGCTAGTTCTCCATGGTCTGCATAAATTGAAACATATGTTACACCTTTTTGAGTGTAAAGCCATCGTAATCTGTCTTGAACTACAACTAAAACATTTGACCATTGCTCAGTATCAATTGTTGCAAATGTGTCTTTTTCGTTTGGAGATGCAACAACTATGTAATGATATCCATATGCTGGTTCACTGTAGAATGGTTTGTCGCTGTAAGAATTTTCTGTCTCAATCGAGACAATAGGATTTTTACTTTCAAAAACTCGAATTGCCCACCCCTCAACATATGATTCGTCTTCATTGTCCTGAAGACGTTGTAGCATTCCATCTTTTGCAACGAGGGATAAAACAGATGGGTTGGTCATAGATTCATTACCAGGAGCAAAGGGAGATTTTTTTGGATCAATTATTTTGTCGTCTTTTTTTGAAACAATCATGAAACGCTCAGAAACATAATCTTTGCGCATATCACCCATAATGGTTAATGGAAGTAAAATGTATGTTAAAACGTTTACTAAATCTAGCAGAAATCAAATTGAAAATAATTTTATCAAAAAGTTACAAAATTAAGAAAATAAGATCATTGAAAACACATTTTTAAAAATTGAAAATTTGAAAAATAATTTAGATGGGGTATAATTTTGATCGCAAATTTTGTTGCAAGATTTAAAGGAGAGCATCAGATCTGAATTAACGGGGATATTTTGGACAATTCTGATATTCATATGATCTATGTTCTTTTAGATGGAGTAGGAGATCTCCCACATCCGGATTTAGATGGAAAAACACCATTAGAGGCTGCAAACACACCAACATTAGACAAAATTGCCAATAATGGAGCAATAGGAGAAGTCATTTCAGTTGGAAAAGGAATAGCTCCAGAATCAGATATTGCAGTTTTTAATATGTTAGGATACAAATTCAATCATGCAGATTATGCAGGAAGAGGAGTTATTGAAGCCATAGGAATTGGAATTGATTTTAAAGATGGAGATTTGGCACTGAGAGGAAATTATTCAACACTCAACGATGAAGAGGTGATTATAGACAGACGCGCAGGAAGACATATTGAAAAAGAAGATGCAGACGGAATTGCAAAAGAGATTGAAGAAAAAATCAAACTATCGGTTCCAGGGACATCAGTCGTAGTTTCACCAACAATAGGTCACAGGGTAACAGTTAGAATTAGAACTGATGGAAAGAAATTATCTTCAAAAATCACCAACACAGATCCAGCATATAGTAACATTGGTGGAATGGGGGTTGCAAAAGCTGTTGGTGATTTTTTAAAAATTGAAAAATGCTTACCGTTAGAAGATACAGAAGATTCTAAACTTACTGCAAATTTAGTAAACGAATTTTCAGAAAAATCAATAAAAATAATGAAAGAAAGTAAAATCAATAAAAAAAGAAAAGATGAAAAGAAAAAGCAACTAAGTTGTATTTTGTTAAGAGATGCAGGAAACAAGTACCCAGATGTCATTCCCATTAATGAAAAATATAACATGAATTTTTCATGCATAGTAGATATGCCAGTAGAGCTTGGAATTTCAGATGTACTTAAGATGAAGGCATTTGAGGCAGGGGGATTAACAGATTATGAAGCAAAAGCAAAGATGGCGGCCAAAGCAATGGAAACTCAAAATGCTATTTACGTTCACCTCAAAGGACCAGATGAATTCGGTCACGATGGAGACGCCATAGGCAAAATGAAAAACATTGAAGAAATTGATCAGAGATTTTTTAAAACACTTGTTGAAAATATCGATTCAAGCAAAGTTGCAATCGTCATTTCTGCAGATCATTCAACTCCATGCATCAACAAAGGTCATAGCGATGATCCGGTTCCAATTCTAGTGTCAGGAGATTTTATAAAAAAAGATGGAACAACGAGAATGACTGAAAAACAGGCAAAACATGGAAGCATAGGGTTACTACAAGGAGCAGAAGTTGTTTCAAAAGCTCTTGAATTAATTAAATCTCAAATCTAGTTAGTTTGTTTACTGTCTGCATTTCAATGACATATTTTCTAATTCTATCAATATCTATTGAATGATACATGGAAGGTGAAGTGCCTAATTTCTCCAAAGCCCGACCTAGCATTCCAATGCCTATACTTTCTTCATTTTCTTGTTGATGTGCAAATGCGACTGCCACTAAAATAATACCTTGAATGAGATCTTTCTCTCGCCCATAGCATTGTTTCCACACCCCTTCAAATGCTTCATGACATTCCCAGAATCGTTCATTGTTAAAATAAAAAATGCCATCCTCAATTCCTTTGTCTTTGGTAACATGTTCCTCGACAACATGTCTTATGTTGTCAATATCCCAAATTGAGGACAATCGTTTAACAAGCGAATTAATGACTTCTTTTTCAGCAGCCACATCAAATTCGATAAATTTAGTGGCAACTCTAGCAAGTCTAACTGAAACATCCATATCAGATACAAGATCTCTGCCCTTACGTGCAAGTTCTCTACAATTTTCAGGCAGATATTTCTCATTTTTAAAATGCAGTAAATAACGTTCCACAAGATAGGTCTGAGGGAATTTCTTAAATCTCTTCTGCAATTACAATCAAGGTTTATATGAAATATCTAGAGATTTTTGATACATGCCCATAATCGAGACAATCACAGACGTGAATAATGACTTCCTATCTAGAAGAGAACTAACATGCAATTTTGCAGGATTGGGGGGTAAGCTAAAAAATCTCGAAGCTGTGGACATGATTACAAAAGAATTCAAACTAGATGGCAAAGTTGTAATTCCAATTAGATTGAAAACCCATGTAGGACAATCACATATTACAGGAGTGTTTTATGTTTATGAAGATGAAGGATTAGCTAAAAAACACATCAATCCAACAATCTTCTCAAGACTAGAAAAGGTAAAAGCAAAAATTGCAGAAGCAGATGCTGCTGCAAAAGAAGCTAGTGTAGAGGAAGCCACATCTGAAGAAACCAAAGAAGAGGAGAAAACAGAATAATGCCTGTAGATAAAAAAGGTAAAAAAGGATCCAGTCCCAACATATCATCTTATTACAAATTAGACGGAGATAAAACATCAAGAACAAGAAAAGTTTGTTCTAGATGTGGTAAAGGAACATTCATGGCACAACACAAAGATAGACACACATGTGGAAAATGTGGATTAACAGAATTTAATCAATAAAAATTAAAACAGTCCGATTAGAAACATAGAATAAATTTTCACTATAACAAGTTGATTTAATACAGTTGCTTTTTTTGGATTTTACTACTTTTTTCTTCTAATTGTTCAATTTTTGTAATAAACAGAGGATCCAATTTGATTTTAGAAATTGATTCTGCAGACAATTTCACAGTATTTGCATCTAAAGAAATATTGGATTTTGGAAGATTTCTATCAGCCCAAAACTTCATGACCTTATCTTCAAGTTTAAAATCACGAAATCCAGCAGGGAATTTTTTTGTTATGTGATTCAATAATGTACGATCTTTGAAAACAACCCGAGGTTCAAACAACCTAGTTTCATCACTATAAACATTTTCAAACAGATTTCCAGAAATTTCATCAGAGATTAACTCCATCTTGGAAATCTTTCTCATTAAATCTAAAAAATGTAAAAATTCATGAGCTAAAATTGCATGAATTGTACCTTTAAGACCATAAGCAACTAAAGGTGCAGAAATCTGGATTACCACTTGAAACTTGTCATCAAGCATTACAGGAATCGTTCTTGCAAACAAAATACCAAATTCAAAAGAATTTGGGTGTGGTGATGTAAGTACAAGAGAGGGTTCAACATATGCAATCGGATATCTAATTCCAGATGCTTTTTCTATTCTATTTATTCCTGAAATAGTGATAGGGAAACGTTCTACGGTAAGATCATAGACGTCATCAGGAATCAGTCCTTTAGAATGTGCATCTTTGAAACGAATTAGTGGATCCAACATCATCCCTCGATAATTTTGAATGTAAAAAGGTTGATTTGATCAGGAACGTGGTTTTCCGACTTTCTTTTTTTTACGTGTAACCGCTCGTTGATCAGCATGTCTTTGATGTTTACCTGTTTTTCTCATTGGCATGTTAATTCTCAATATTTAGTGCTAGTTAATTGTTATCATTATACTTCAATATCATAAAAATCAAATTCTTGACAAACACACGGTGTATTAAGAATAGTAGAGATGCCAGGGGAAACACCATCACTATTAACAAACCTCTTGATTGGCAAACCGCTTTCTGCTTTGAATCTCAAAGTAATCATATTCTTTGAATTTCTACTATACATCAAATAGGAAATTTTCTTTTCAGAGCGTTTTCCAGATTTGTCGTATACTATGATAGGGTTCTTTACCAATTCTTTTAATTTTTTCAAATTTTTTGAAGATATTTCAGAATCTGTAAATATTTTTACTTCAACAGTTGAGTTGAATTTAAGAGGGTTTTTTGGAGATTCGTCTACAAGTTTGAGATGGTGGATTTGCAACGAATTAAATTTTGCATGTGACTGTCTAATCTTTCTTTTCAAAGGATTCTGAAGTTTTACAAAAAAAGGCCTTCCATTACCCAAAACAAGACTGGATTTATCCTCCCCGCCAATCCATGTAAATTTAGCAATAGTTCCACCAAATTTTTCAAAAAGAAATTTAGCGATCATGCCTTCAACACTTTCAAATTCACATATTCCATGAAAATTACAAACTCTGCAGCCTTTTCCAAGACAGTTATCACATGATTTTTGTTTCTGAGGTAGACCTCTCATTGTTTTGACATATCTTCCAGAAAGAATAATTGGTTTTGAGTGCAATTCACATGATTCATCTTTTAAATTTAATGTGAAAGTAAGTTCAGGATCAAGATGATCAACTACTTTTTGAGTCTTTCTTGAAAAGATTTTCCCCAATTCTTTTGTAATATCAGTCTTTATGCTATCAATGCCTCGAAGCTTGTATGTAGATCGTATTGAGTCATCCCTGTCAATAATAGAGGGTTTGATTATTGTACCAATATTGAATGTATCATACAAATAATTAGATGAAGTATCAGTCATTAAT
>PFRJ01000116.1 GCA_002788515.1 Nitrosopumilales archaeon CG_4_9_14_0_2_um_filter_34_16
TTCTTAGTAACATATGGCAAACTATGTGGGAGATAACAATAAACAACAAGTTCATGATTTAGAAAATCAGAAAGAAGATTGTCAAATGGATGAAATTAAAATCGTGCATAAAAGATACTTTATTCCAGATACATTTGAACAAGCAAATACTGAAGGATATACCAGTTGTGTCCATTGTATTGAGAATTGAGAGCAGTACACCATGGCAGGATATCTTGGGAATAAATCAGATGGGATAGTACATCATTTAGCAGAGATGACAAAGGAATGTTTGATCTACCATATAAAAAAAGAAAATAAAATGTATTTTACACCAGATACTCTTACTCAGGCAAAAAACAAAGAATTTGTTCCTTGTAAATACTGCATCAGTGAGACGTAAAATTTAAAATAAAAATTTGTGTATATCTAAGAATAATATTCTTTGAATCCCTTGTCGGTAGGATAGAGTTCAATTCTAGAACCGAATAGTCCTTGTTTTTGGATTACCTTTAACATGCCAGTTGTCTCTAAATCTTCTAGTATTGTATCAAGTTCTTTATTATCCAGTCCAGTAGTTTTTTGGATACTTTCAAATGTTTTTGACCCTCTGTGCAATGCACCCAAGACAAGGCTATTTTTCGTTTGAGGTTTTGAAGACTCGATTTGTGGTTTTTGGTAACGTTCGTTGAAATTTGATTGAGATGAATTTTCTTGTGGTTTTTGAGGTCTAAAATTACCAATTCCATATTTAGTTAATAATCTGGGAATTATTCTCGCCAATGGAATTGCTAAAAAAATTACAATGTAAATCCAAGAAAAATTAGGGTCTGCCATGTATTTTGTCATACGAATTAACATAAATTTGTTAATAGACACTAATTCCAAAGGATTTCCTCATCAGATGGATATAATAGTGGTGAGCAGCCACTAGATGCATTGTCAAAGTATCAATCTCCTAAAGTTAATGTGAATATGAGTGCTGCAAAAGGGGTTGCAGTAGCAATTATCCTTCTTATAATTATCGGAGTAGTAGCATCGGCTTCTGTGAAAATAGTAGATGCAGGTCACAGAGGAGTTCTATTACACTGGAGTGCAGTTGATACAACACAACCACCACTTAATGAAGGATTACATTTTGTGGTTCCATTTCAAGATGAAGTAGTCAACATTGAAGTTCGTACTCTAAAGTATGCAAGTGATGCTAGAAGTGCATCAAGAGATCTGCAAACAGTTGAAACAACGGTCACAGTAAACTATCACCCAGATAAAGAATCAGTACACATATTGTACAGGGATTTAGGTCTTGATTATGAAAGCAGGGTAATTCAACCTGCTATAGAAGAAACAGTAAAACAAGTAACTGCAAAGTATAATGCAGAAGAATTAATTACAAAAAGACCACTAGTCAAAGAAGATATTGAAGTTGCAATCATTGAAAGATTAAATCAATTTGAAGTTATAACTGACGTTATTTCAATTACGGATTTTGAGTTTTCACCATTATTTGCTCAAGCGATTGAATCAAAAGTAGAGGCAGAACAAAATGCGCTCAGAGCAGAAAATGATCTTAGAAGAATCGAAGTCGAGGCAAGACAAATAGAAGCTAACGCCGTAGGTTTGGCTAATGCAAACATTGCCGAAGCAAAGGGTGAGGCTGAAGCCATAGCAATTATCAACAAAGCATTAGCTGAGAATCCAAATTACTTGGATTGGTTAAAGACACAAGCATGGGATGGTAAATTGCCACTTGTAGTTGGAGAAGGCGGAACACCATTCATTCAAATTCCAGTTAAACCATAAGTAGTTTAGAAAACACTTAGTCGTTTTCTTTGTTTTTTTGATTATCTCTTATCACATCATACATTACAAGAAATTGATCAGGTTCATTCTGTCTATAATTTTTCTCAAGATTTTGAATTTCTTGATGTGAGATTTTCTCTCCTTTGATATCATAATATTCTTTGATAATTTGAGAAGGAGTTTTTTTTATATTATATTTTTGAAGCGATTTATTTACAAATCTTTTACAATACAAATCATAAAGTACAAATCGATATACAAGATATCCAGACAATCCAATAATTGCCACAAGTATAATCGGAATTATTATGATTGATGCCATATTATTCATAAGAATGTTTAATATTTGATTGTTCTTCTTTGGAGATATTTTTTTATCAACCTAAAATAAATAAAAATTATTTTTTAGAGCATACTAAATCAACTTTGTAGTTTAATGTAGCACGAGGATTTAGTTTTAAATTCCAAGCAACGTATGAGGGAGTTTTCGTGTTAGGCATAATTTTAAATCCTAAATTCTCTAAATTTGTGCGTAATGTTGTTTCATCAAGGGTTTTTTTAACAGAATGTACACCTCTATCAAAGTCATAAGGATCAGAGATTACAAAATATCCAGAAGATATTTGTTTTGAGACAACAGTTAGAAATTTGACAGGCTCTACCAATTCTAGAACATTTAGAGCAAGTACAAGATCAAATTGTAATTTCCCAAACACGGGAGATAAAAAATCAGACACAACATAATCAAGATTGTCATGATATGACTTTTTTGCGAATCTTAATGCTGTAAATGATCTATCAACGCCAAATACCACTGAATGAGATTCAGCTAAAACAGAAGTCATGATTCCAATGGAACATCCATATTCTAAAACAAAATTTGATTTTGTTGTAAAGTCAAGATTTTTTTGTATATGAGAGTAAAATTTTGAGGATTTGCTATTTTGATATATGCTGGACCAACGTTCTTCGAGATCAGTTCTGTCGTCATTGACATGATCAAGTTTTGATAAAGATGTCTTACAAAATTGTTTTAGAGTAGGATTTTTAATTAGTTGGTATATCTGTCCACCCAATTTTTTACGTGAGGAGAGATAAAGTGAAAAATCATCCCACATGATAGGAATTTTTTCTATAATTGGAAATTTTGCACTGCATTTTTTACATTCTAAAAACCCCTCCAAAATTTCTTTATCATACTTGAATGTGTTTAATTCTAATTTTGAGCAACATCTAACACATCTTAAAAATTCAAGACTGGATTCTAGCATTTTCAGTTAACAGAAGAATAATTTTTGAACTAATAATTTCTTTGATAAGAAAAACAAGTTAATCTTAAATGTAGTATTTTTGAATTTTATGCGAATTGGGAGAATTTCAAGAATTTGCTGAGGCGTTATTTGGACAATTATCAGTTGAATTAAACGAAGAAAAGGAGATCATTGGACTAGCAGTTAAAGCTAAGGAAGACATTGCCAATAAAGTACAATTCAAGGAGTTAGATGAGATTGCAAATTCCATATTGCCGGATTTTAAAGATAAAGTAGAGGAATTTCTTGGAGTAAAAGTTCCAGAAAACATAGTGTTAAAATTTCCAGAATTGGAAGAATTAAAGCGAATTAAAGGTGATAAAGTGTTTGCAGACAAAGAATCAAAAGAATTTGTTAAAGAACTATTTCATGCAGTCGCAAAAGAAAATTTGAAAAAAATTGCTGAGCTAATGCAAGAAGATACTGCAAAATATTTAGTGTATTCAACGTATGCAATCCAATACATTTCCAAAATTACAACAACATATGGAGATTATCTTGATTCTGTGATTTATTTGAATAAATTCATTTTATCAAGATATCCACAAATAATTCTACATAAACAGGGAGAACCTTACGAATCAAGATTTGTTGATGTGAATTCAGGATATATTGGGGCGATAAAAATGACTGTACTTGAAGAATTAATTCATTCTGCACAAGAAAATCTTCAACAAGTCAACAAGAATGCTGCAATGCAAGTAAATAAAATAAATGAAGAACTGGCAAAAATTATCTTAGGATTAGATACTGAAACAGTTAACAAATTATCAGAATATTGTCAATTACAAGCAGTGCCAGATGATTTTCCATTTGCAAAAAAAGCTAATTTATTTTTCTTTTTGAATCCAGATCATTTCTTAATTGAACAAATTGGCCCAGATGTGATGACGTTTACACATGTAGAGATAGATCCAAAGATTGGAGAATCAATTCCAGAACTTTTAGAGATTTATAAAAAATGGTTAGTTCCAATTCAACAACACCATGCAGCATTCACTGCAATGGAAGGCATGGCAGCTTTTGCAATTGAGCATATCCTAAAGGATGATCAAGATTTTCAAAACTATCTTGCAACGTTTGTTGGGACTGATTTTTCATCTTATCAAATAAGAAAAAGCATGGGCAAGGACTTTACAAAAGCAACATATGAAAAACTAGGCAAAAATACCTTCAAAAAAATGATTGAAATTCCTCCAAATACCAGAGAGTTAAAAGAACCTCAACTATATCTCCAAAAATTGAGTACGTAATATTGGAAGAGAATTTTGATCCATTAGTTGCAGAATGGCTGTCATTTGTAAAAAATCCAAATTTTAACTTGGTAGAAAAATGTCTAAAATTTGCGCAGATTTTGGAATATCCAGATCTAGATGTTGAGGAATATATCAAAAAAATAAATCACATTGGAAAATCTCTAAAAGAAACAATCAGTGATGTGAAAAATCCGACATATCTAATATCAATGTTAAATGAGCATCTATTTGAAAATTTGGGGTATAGTGGAGATGATGATGATTACTATAATCCAAAAAATAATTTTCTAAATGAAGTTATTGATAAAAAAACAGGCCTCCCCATTACCATTTCAATACTTTATACTGAGATTGCAAAGTTTGTTGGACTGGATCTCAAAATTGTTGGATTCCCAAGTCATGTGTTAGTGAAATACAACGAAGAGATGATATTAGATCCATTTTATGATGGGCGTTTATTAGATGTGGATGACTTGCAAGACATTTTAGATACTAGTTTTGGAGGACAGTTAGAATTCCAACCAGAATTTCTTGATGAAGTAACAACAGAGCAGATTCTAGTTAGGCTTGCACGCAATTTAAAAAACTCATATGTACAGTCATTTGTCTATGACAAAGCCATACGCTGTGTAAACATGGTTTTAGCAATGGAAGAAGAATCACCAGAAGACATCAGAGACAAAGGAATTTTAGAAGAGAGAATATTAAATCATGAAATGGCTTTAAAATATTTGAACAGATATTTGGAACTTAATCCAAACGCAGAAGACGTAGACTATATTTTAGAATTAATTAGAAGTATAAAGACAAAAAATTAATCAATTATAGACTCTACATCAGATCCTTTCTTGATCATTGATATTTCATGACGAGCAATTTTATTTCGTAGTGCTCGTTTTAGGATATCAACTTCGCTACGGAGTAATGCAATTTCGTCTTCGAGTTTTGCAACTCGTTCATAGATGGTTTCAGCTTCTGAACTCATGATTATCTATCAGGAAAAAATTGTCTTAAAAAGTTATGGGTAAATATTTTGATGAGCAGGTTAGCTTTTTGGACTACAATTCAAATTCTTGACGACATTTCTCACACTTTGCTCTCTCTTCTCCAGGTGAGCCAAGAATGAAAATTTTACCAATAGTCTTACAGAGAGGGCACATCCCTGTTGTCGCATTTTTTGGACCAGTACGAATGATTTTTTGGGTTTTTCTTCGTCCCATGGAAAAACTTTCTGAATCGGTCTATTAAGTTTTAATGGCGCGGGGAGTGCCTAAAAAGCTTTTGTCAACCCACGATAAAGAGAAGTATTTACCTCATAACTGGTGGAGTCCGACTGCTCCAGTGCATGGAACCCCGAATTTTTTGGGGTTTTTTCATTTTGGGTTCCTTGAATTTACTATACAACACATTGCTTAAGTGTTTTTTGTGTACATAATATTATGTTGCATAGATAATGAACCGGAAGGTGTCCGTGATTCACAAGTAACGAATCCCTCCTGAATTCTTGTTTGTTCAAGAGATTTTCATGTAATGTTTTCAAATACTGCTTAAAATCCTTATCTGATTATGATTGATAGCTTCGAACATTATCAAAAATCCAAATACTAACAATCCATTA
>PFRJ01000057.1 GCA_002788515.1 Nitrosopumilales archaeon CG_4_9_14_0_2_um_filter_34_16
ATACATCATGGGAAAAAGAGTTACCATTGTACTTGATGAGGATGTTTTGAAAAAACTCAGAGCTTTGCAGGCAAAGCAAATCATGAATTCTCCTACATCTGTAAGTTTTTCTAAAGTAATTAACGAAGTTTGCAGAAAATCCCTCAAAAATTAAATCCATTTTTAGACTGTCACCACTAAAACAAAATGACGCTACTTTGAAATTGAAATTCTAGAAGAGTATGTCTTAAAACTTGGGTGTTCTATTGATTATAAATTATTCAATAAAAATAATAAAATTAAACAAATGTTAAGCATTCTAAAAAGATGTTTTTATTTCATGATGACGTATTAACTCAAGGCAGTAATTAACAAAGAAAATATCGAGAGGGAAAAAGAGTATCGATAGGCATTGATCAAAGGATAAATGCCAGATATTGTAAGATTACTGCCTATATTTTTTATATGGTTAGGGTACCTATATCTCAAAAGATTAGTTTTAAGGGGAAAAATTCTTCCTGTATGGATAGTGTTACAGTTACAGATGTTGAGACAGGAGAAATGATTTGTCAAAAATGCGGCATTGTTTTACAAGATACAAATTCATTTGACATAATAGACAACACACTTCCAAAAAGCATCAATGTTGATCAAGTTGACAATAGATCATTGCTCAGGTTTCATGACATGGGTCTTGCAACAGTTATTGACAAATTCAATCATGACTCTAAAGGAAAACCCATTGCTTACAAAATAAGACAAGATATGCACAGAATGAGGCTGTGGGATTCAAGGAGTCATGCCAAAAATGCTTCAGAGCGAAATCTAAGATCTGCTTTATCTGAGATGGAGAAATTAAAAGAAAAATTGTCTTTGTCAGATGCCATCATGGAAAGATCTGCATATCTCTACAGGAAAGCTGCTAAGGCACAATTGGTCAGAGGTAGAAAAATTAACGGAATACTTGGAGCATGTGTGTATATAGCATGTAGAGAGATGGATGTCTCACGTACAATCATAGACATTTCAAAAAACCTTCAAGAAAGTAGAAGTTCGATTGCGAAAAACTATAGAATGTTGTTTAACCATCTCAAGATATCTGTATCTGTACAAGATCCAATAAAATGCATTGTGAAGATTGCAAATAATTTAGAAATTCCTGAGAATACAACACGAGAAGCTATATGTATTTTAGATACACTAAAAGAGCGAAGACTAACTGCAGGGAAAAAACCTGACGCAGTTGCAGCTACTATAATCTATATGGCATGTATCAAAACAGGAATAAGTTTATCCCAACAAAAGATTTCAAAAGTATCTGGAATAACAGGAGTAACTATTCGCAATCGCTACAATGACTATTTAAAATATGTTGATTTATTTTAATACTGTTTTATCTACTTATTCGATATTTTTATTTTGTATTTCTCTCCAGTATTTTTCAATCATTTGTAATACTTCACTACATACTCTAAACTGTTCGTCAGTGGCATTTCTCCAAAATCGTTCCCATTCTTGAATTGATCTTGTTGCCATTTCAAAATTAGATTTTCGAATAGCATATGCCCACATTTCAAAGAATTCTTCCATGATAATTCCTGTCTTTTGAGTTGAATGTTTTTCCCACATTCTTACTTTTTTCATAATTTTAGAGTCTGATTCTAAGGCTTTTTTCCAAACTAAAGGGTAATTTATTAGAGAATCATTGTGCCAGAATTCAAAACTTTGTTTCATGATATCCATTAGATACTTGTTGGTGGAGAAGGAAGGATGTTGAGTTATTCTGTCATTTTCGACAACATTCAATGTGTGTTATTGCCATCTTAGAATGATAAGAGTTATTTTGTTTTATCTTTACATTTATCCAAATTAATTTAGAAAAAATGATAAATTTTTAATGGTCTAAGACGAAAAGTTTACAATCAATCCTAACTGATAAAATGACAACGAATTATTCCAAACTCTGTTCTTTAATTTTGGGCATAGAACCACAAATTAGAGGTGCTTTCGTATATCATCATAATGGAGAGTTATTAGGAGGAGGAATGCGAGATGGCACAAAATCTTATTTGCCCACAGATGAAATGACAAAATCTGTCCGCAATACAATATTACGTTGGAAAACACGTGAATCACTTTATCCATTCTTAGGTTTGGGCGAATATTCTATTACTAAATATGAAAAAGTGAAAAGAATCACTTTGCCATTAGATGCTCATGCCATACTTGTTGTTGGCATGGAAGTAGAAGTGGATCATGATATCGTAATTGACAAGATTCTTCAATTGATAAATTAAAAATTACTCATCATGAACTTTGGGTGTGTTTTCAAAAGAACATTGCAGGTATTTTGCAACACCAACATAGTTATTTTAAAAACAATACCAGTGCAGATATTCCAACCATAATTCCAATAAAGATAAGTAAATTTTTTACATAAAAGCTTAGTACTAACTGATTCATCATATGGTATATTGTAAATTGTAAAAAATAAAGATGATGTGTTAAAACTTTAAAATATGTTTAATTCGACATTGTAAAATCTAACACATTTACTACATTGATCTAATGGCGCATCAAGTATCTCTTAATCAATAAATCATTTGTTTCAAATTGCGTATATGGCATTTTGCTATTTTTTATCTTAAATGATATTTTAGTTCAGTTGTTATCCGTTTTACTATCTCTGCCATTTTCTCATACATCTCAATAGTATCACGATCTACAAAAAGATCTTTTTGAAGTTTCCATTTTGATTTAATCATTATTTTAGAATTTGTCTCATTTGTATGGGACTCATGACGTGGTGAATATCTAGAAATGGTTATTGTTCGTTCTTTTAGTAAACATTTAGTCATCAATTGTCGTAATCTCTGATCACTGGACAATACCTCAACTACATTATCTCGTACCAAACCTGGAGGCAATGTAGTGAGTTTTGGATATCCATTCCACATAAAACTCTCAACTTCTGAGTGAAAAAGTCCTTTCTTTATTGTTGTAAGGGTTCCAATATCAAACGGTCCAATACGAATTGAGTCTGGAAATGCTAGAAAAAATCTCATCATCCACCACGAATGTTTATGAACTCCCATTCCAACATGACCTCCCACGGCATAGTCACATTTTGCATATTCTTGTTTTTTTATAATTTGAATATAGTCAATAGGTGAGTTTTCTAGTTTTAAGGCACCTACATTTCCTATGCCATCTTTTAATCCTAAAATACGGATGTCTGTATGATCTGACTCAAAATCAAGTCGTTCTTCAGATATTGATGATTTAATTCCACATGCCTGAAAATGTTTTTGAATCTTTTCCAATATTGGATCTGAGGTTAACAACAATGCCATTGTTTCTAGTTATAATTAGATGATTATAATGTATTTTATTATTTTACATTAAATTCATCCAGAATCACTGTATGTTCTTAAATATTTGTTTATACATCATACTGTATGAGTATCGATGAGAGAGATGTCCAAATCCTAAAACATCTTCTAACAGATGCAAGACAATCGGCAAGACAACTGTCTCATAGATTAGGTGTATCTACTGTGACCATGATTTCTAAAATAAAAAAACTAGAGGAGAGAAAAATCATTCAAGGGTACTCGGCTCGTCTAGATCATGAATTACTTGGATATGACATCACTGCCATAATTGACATCAAAACTACTAAAGGAAGAATGTTGGAGATTGAAAGTGAGATTGCAAAGTATGACAATGTAATTGCAGTTTACGATGTAACTGGAGATGCAGATACTGTAGTGATTGCAAAATTTAAGAATAGAAAGTCATTGAGCATTTTTGTAAAAAAAATAACCACCATACCAAATGTTGAAAATACCATAACCCATATCGTGCTAAACACAATAAAAGAAGATAATAGATTAAATGTGGAATAACTGTATTTGTGAATAACCTAACTGATAATTCTTTCTTTGTGAATAACTCTTCCTGAATTGTTATCCATCTCTAATGCAATTTTTATGTATCCTGCATTGACAATTACAGATGTTATGTTAGGATCGTTCATCGACACTATTGACTCTAATTCAAAACTGTTAAAACCATTTTTGTCTAATTCCTCTTTGATTATTTTTATCATTTTTTCATCATCAATGGATTTCTTTTTACCCCTTGAATTTTTAATTTCAAACGCAATTAAAATCAGAATTAAAAGTAATCCAAATCCTATAAACCAAAAATCGATCAATTCTATCACTCTATATTGACTTTGTATAATTTATCATGTATTGTTAAGTTACTAAAAATTTGTATGGAAAACTATGGTATGGAGTTATAGATTTAAAGTTAAATTTCCATTAAATTAGATAGTATCTAAAGTTCTATATTAGAACTTCACTCCATTTTATTGGTCTTAAATTACATTTACAGTTTTTTCTTTTGCCACATTTCGGACAATTACAGTCACATAATAGCAATGATGCACTACATCCAACACATTTTGTGTATTCTGCAAAATCTTCTCTTATCAGGTATATTACTACATAATGAAAATTAAATATTGAGATTTTACTCTTAAAATTTATTTAAAAATTTCCCCAGTTGTTAAAAGAATTTTATCCTCCAGTAGCTGCATCAAACAACGCACATTCACAACCATCACGTTCATTACAATATGGACATCTGCAATGACAATAAGGCAAGGAATTGTGACATATTTGACAGTCAGTATAGTCATCAAATTCCTGAGTGTGTATTTGTGACATACTACCCTTGCCTCTCTACACCAGTTAATGTCAAGGTAGATCTAATTGGAGATACTTTACGAATCTTCCATGTGATTTCCTCTCTTAATTCTTCAATAGTGTCAGCTATTACTTCTGCAATAATGTCATATGCACCAAATGTTCCATGTGCCTCTTTTACAGATTTCATACCGCGCAATGTGTTTAGGATTAATTCCTCTTGCCCCATGTCACAGTTTATCAACACGTATGCTTTTTTCATGATTCTGTTTATAGTAAATTGTATTTTAGTTCAATGAAAAAATTCTTTAAATATTTTTAAATTTTGTCAAAAAAACTTTAAAAATTTAAATAAATTTTTTGAAGTACTTTAGTACAAATTATTTAATCGATTTTTTATCTATTATGGAGTATGAAAAATATTCTAAATCATACGAAACGATTCAAAATCTGGTTTCTAAAATTTAATTTGTCATAATTATTGCTTATGCTGGCAGACTCATTTTGGAGTAAGGAGCAGGCGTAACTGATTACCTGAGTCCAGATTTTCACAGAGTCATTCAGACATGCCTAGAGTTCTAAATTATTTTTAGATTTATGATTGAATTCATATAATATTCAGCATAAAATTAAACAAATATTCAGGATTATCATGATACTATTTTTATGTCATAATGTAATGCTTTGTACAGATAGTAATCAACTAGTAAAAACATCAATGTTATGAATTGGTGTTGGAACCATAACACAGAGTTGTCATCCGACAACTACTTGGTTTTGATTACTATCAATATTTAGTTATGATAATAAATTACGATGTGTTTTTATTTTTCAAAACCTGTCAAATGACTTTCTGATATTTTAGAATAATACAAAGTTAGAAATCTAACTCATGTACAATCCTTACAGTCAGGATTGATACATACAGGATTTTTTCATCACATGTAGGATCCTGAAAAACTCTCCAAAGATTGAGAAAGACAAGAATTAATGCGTGACCAATACTCGGTAAACAGTATTTGGCGTGTAAACCACCAAAATTATACCTAGTTATAATCTGGGTGTCAACTTGATTTGACAAATCTCTATGAGAGTTCTCCTCTCAGGAACAGCTTATGCTTTTTGTCATATAAAATCGCAATTATTTGAGATATTTATTTGTAAGAGCAATACTCAAATCATTATACCAT
>PFRJ01000067.1:0-207 GCA_002788515.1 Nitrosopumilales archaeon CG_4_9_14_0_2_um_filter_34_16
AGTTAAGGATCGTAATAAAGTACCATCAGCGTAAGAATAAGAGTCAATCACGTTTTGTTCTACATCCAAGATAGTTCTTCCATTGTACTTATCAGAAACTTCTGGACTAGGAATTAAGACCATTTTGCCATTAACCATGATGTAAATCTTGCCGGTGGTTTTTGAACGGAAAAAATCACCTTCAGCATATTCAACAACCTTAGCCTT
>PFRJ01000067.1:375-5921 GCA_002788515.1 Nitrosopumilales archaeon CG_4_9_14_0_2_um_filter_34_16
TTTGATGAATTCTATTGTACACATATTGGATGTTGATGCTTTTCTATTAATAACAATAATGATGGTCAAAACCTTTCAATTTTTCTTAAAATAATATGGTTTTTCATAAGATTCGTCTTAAATAATTGATCTTCCAATTCGTGTAAGAAATTCCAAAATGGCACCACTTATTGAAGAAATTTGACATGGTGTTAATAAATATAAAATAGAACTAAAAGTATGAAAATTTCACTTTTTGTAATATTTGCTTTGCTTTTACCAACTATGTTCATCCCCATGATATTTGCACATGAACCGGATTTTGAAGCTAAATCATCCAAGGATATTTTGAGATTATGTCATTTTTTTTATGAAGAATACCTGTTAATCGGTTCAGAAAACTTTAAGGATCATCATAAACTTTTTCTTAATGCCAAAATTTGTCCTATTGTATATGAAAATATTGCATGGGATAGTCAACACCCACAAAAAGATCTTGTATTAATTTTTGCGATTGAAGAGAAATTAAATGAAAATTCAAATTATCTTAAAGAAAAACATGTGGATGACTCTAGTTCAATTCCCAAATGGTTTAAAAATAAAGCAAAGTTGTGGATTGGGTGGGAAATTAAAGATATTGAGTTTTTGAAAGCAATAGAAAAAGTTACAAATTCGAACTTCATTGATACATCTGACCAACACTTTATTCCTAAATGGTTTCACCAAAACACAAAATGGTATTTGGATGAAACAATTTCTGAGAAAGAATTTGTAAATTCTATTGAATATTTGATAAAAACTTCTTAAAAAAAATATTCACACAAAAAGTAATTTCTTGTTTATGGTTTTCTAACCTTGCCAACATCTCTTTACACTTTGAATATTCTTTTGTTTGTTTTATTTTTGATAGTATCAAATGCTTCTTAAATATCTTGGATGTTGATAAAAAAATTCTCTACTTTATTATGACGATGAATTTATTAACAATTTGTATGTTGAGGGTTCACTCAGAGTACCTTTCTTTTTGCGGATTTTATGGTTTTGATTGTTCGTTCTAAAAGTGATCTGAGCTCATTTTCTTTTATTGCGAGTGGTGGTACAAGCATGACTATGTTTCCTAGTGTTCTAAGATAGATCCCTTGTTTTTTCCCCTCCTCAAAAAATATTTTGTTTATTGATTTTTCAGGATTAATTGGAATTTTTTTGATTTGATTCTGTACTAATTCTATTCCCATGAGCATACCTTTATGCCTAATATTCCCAACAATGTCTATTTCATTGATTTCATCATAAAATTCCTCAAAAACTTTTGAAGTGGTTTGAATTTTTTTTATCAAATTCTTTTTTTTATACATTGTAAGATTTTCATTTGCAACTGCTGCTGCAATGGGATTACCTGTGTATGTATGTCCATGAAACAAATGTCGCCAATCATTAAATTCCCCTAAAAACGAATCATAAATTTTTTTATTGGTTAGTGTTGCAGCCATTGTAAGATATCCCCCAGTTAACATTTTTCCATATGCTACAATATCTGGGATGCAGTTTTGTTCTTCATACTGAATCATAGATCCTAATCTGCCAAACCCTGTTGCAATTTCATCTAGAACAAATAACACATCATATTTTTTACATAATTGATAAATTTTCCTTTGAAATCCTTTTGGATAAATTATCACTCCGCCTGCCACCTGTGCCCCGCTTTCCATTACAAAAGCCGCAATGTTATCATTTTTTGAGAATCGTGCTTCAATTTTTTCTAAACAGTAATTCTGATAGTCTGAAAACGTAAATCCTTTTGGTGTTCTGTATTGATTTGGAACCGGAAATTGTATGGTTGAGAATAATTGTTTTTTAAATTTACCAAAAAATCCAGGTACATACCCTACGGACATGGCTCCAAATGTATCTCCATGATATCCGTTTTCTAATGTGGCAATCTCTGTTTTTCTTTCATTTCTAATATTTTTCCAATACTGTAATGCAATCTTGATTGATATCTCCATTGCTGATGAGCCATTATCTGAATAAAACACCTTGTACATATGTGGAGATATTCTTACAAGATTATCTGCAAGTCTTTCGGCAGGTTCGTGTGTCAAATTGAATAATGATGAATGCTGAAGTTTTTTACTTTGTTTTGTGATTGCTTTGATCAATTGAGGATTAGAATGACCCCACACATTACACCACATCGATGCTACTGCATCTATCATTTTATTTCCTTTAGCATCAATTAGCCATACTCCTTTTCCTTTGGTGATTTTATCAAACATGGACCATTCGTTCATCTGAGTATTTGGGTGCCAAACAGAACTTTTCAACTGTTTTTGTATGTTCAAAGATCTTAATAATTAACCGATGAGTTAATCTATGAAATATTTTGATTATAGTTTATTGGATTCGTTTTTTATTACTGGAACTGATACGGATGTTGGAAAAACATACATCACTGCAGGTTTGGCAGTTTCGTTTAGGAAAATGGGTATTGATGTTGGTGTTATGAAACCTTTTGCTGCAGGTAGCGCTCAGAAAAAAGGGTTCAAATCTGAAGACCTTGAAATTTTATCTCGAGCTGCACAAGTAAATGATCCTGAAAAATTAACCAATCCCCAGTTTTTCCCAATTCCAGCATCTCCTTACACTGCATGGATGAATTTAAAAATAAAACCCAAAATACCTGCAATCCTTTCAAGTTTTAAAAAACTATCACAACTTCATGATGTGCTTCTTGTAGAAGGTATGGGTGGAATAATGACTCCTATTTTGAAAAATTATTACATCACACATTTGATTAAAGATATGAGCATCCCTGCAATTATAGTTACAAGGAGTAATGTCGGAACTGTTAATCATACTATAATGACTGTAAAAATGTGTAATGAGTTTAAAATTCCTATTAAAGGCATCATCATTAATGATTTTGATTCAGACGGATACAAAATAAAAGAATTAACACGTGATCTAAAACATCTTCTCGGAGTATCAATATTAGGAACAATCCCATTCATTGATGATCTTAGTGATTCATCCATGTATAAAATTTTCAAGAAAAATATTGATTTTAAATTACTACTAAAATAATGTTTTAAATTCGTAATATTTTGAATTTATTTGTGCCTCCAATATTACTAAATTTACCAATTTCAAAAATGATTTTGGAAAATGTATTATTTTCTTTAGATGCTACAAATGATTTTTTTTCTACAGGTAAATGTTTGGAAAGTACTACCCAGATGTTTTCTTTTTCAGGTTGAATTTTTTCTAGTTGGGCAATTTTTTTCTTTATTGTTTTAATGTCTGATGATTTAGGTATGCAGATAAGCAGTGTTTTTTTTGGATCTTTTTCTAATGTTTTTGTATCTGGAATTACTATGTCTATCTCTTGTTCTTTGTATGTTATCTTTCTTTGACTGGTAATTAGAGCATTAGTAAGTAAATAATGTAGTGTTCCGGTGACTAGCATTCCTAATGATTCTTCTTTTTCTCCTAATGACATAATATGATCATAACAATCTTTTATGATCTCATCAATGATTAGGTCAAATTTCTTCCCAATGATTAAATCTGGAATAGTTTGTGAACTTTTGATGTACTCAAACAAATAATTCTTTATTGGATTTGATTCTTCTTGCATTATTCATTGTAGATGTAACGTCTTTCGCCTCTAGTTTCTTTGGCTGTTTGTACATTTACTAAAACAAATTCCTTCTTAGAGTGCACCATTGATTCTTCAGGAAGTAGTTTGTTTTCATGTAGTTCTTCATATTCCTCCCACGTCAATCTTCTTCTTTCCCCTATTTCTGCTTCTAAATTCATATTTTTTACAATTTCTTTAAATTCTGGTTGAACTACGCCACTGAATACCATTGCACTGCTTCCGCTGCCATAGGATCCAAATCCAATCCTTTTTCCTTCCAATTCAATTCCTTTCTGATACTCAAATTCTAAACTACTTCTAAATCCCAAGTATAATGATGCAGTATACAAATTACCAATCATACTTGATGCAATCAGTGAACTTGAAAGTTTTGACTCATACACTTCCTGATACTCTCTAGTCTTTGTAAACAATTTAGTAAATTCATGATCTTTTGCCATGAATTCCTCATCTCCCAATACTGATTCTATTGTACCTCGTGGGTCTTTTGGTCTTGGCTCTTCAATCCCAATCTCTTTTAGTATGTTCTTCCATCGTGGAAGCTGTCTCCATTCATGTCTGACTAGGTACGCTAATGCTTTCTTTCCCATGTTACTGTATGGCAAATGCATGTTAATGTAATCCATATGATCTAGAATTGTCTCCCCAGGCTCCATTTTGATCAGTCCGCTTGATACTACTTTTTTCTTGTATGCCTCTAATGCTTTTCTTACCTGAATCATGTAAAGTAAGTTTGAATATTGTCCATGCACAATAGGAGTTTCTTTTCCAAAAGGTCTGTAAAAATCATATTCGTCTTTAATTGATGTTGATGTTACTTTAGGATCAAATGCTAATAATCTTGGTTTATCATTTAGAAGCATAACTACTGCTCCTGCACCTTGAGTCATTTCTCCACTAGAACCCATATCATATTTTGCAATATCTGAAACTACTACCAAAGCATGTTTGCCTTCTGCTTCTCCTGCTCTAATCCAATTTGTATTGTCATATAGCGCATAAGAACCACTTACACATGCAAATTTAGTTTCTACTCCTCCGCAATGCTCAAAAGCACCTTGTCCGTAAACTTGTTCCAACATCCCAATTACGTATGAGTTCATAGCTTTTGATTCGTCAAATGCAGATTCTGTGGAAACATACAACCTACCAATATCCTCTGGAGATAGTTTATTTTTCTGCATGATTCGTAAACATGCATTTGCTGCAAGACATGCTGGATCTTGATTGGCATCAACTATTGCCATTTGTGAAACTCCTAACCCTTTTTGTAATTTTACTGGGTCTAATCCTCGGTTGACTGCAAAATCAGCTGCGTCTATGTATAGTCTAGGAATGTATATTGCAATGTCGTCTATTCCAGCTGCCATAAGCTAGCTCCCGGAATTTCATTAATAAGGATATTGGGTAAATTCTAAGTATCTAGGAAGGAAATTTTAGCACTTTTTTTTACAATTTATTCATAATTTGATCGCAAAACACTATTTTTTAAGTTCATTTTCAAAAACTCTTTCAAATGTCTCAAATGGTTGCGCTCCAAATAATCTGGTTGTTTTTCCATCCGAACCTATTATAAAAAATGCAGGGGTTCCAGTTAATTCTAAACTTCTAGCATTTTCATTACTTGCAAGAATTGTTTGTGAATGAATTTCACTTAACATACACTCTGACCAAATATTCATGTCTAGCCCTATCTCTTGTGCAAACCTGCCAAGGTTTTCAGATGAAGCCCATCCATTATTTTCCCCTGTCCAGTTTGAATACAAAATATCATGATACTCCCAAAACAAGCCTTGATCTTTAGCACAATGGGCTCCATGTGATGCATTCACAGAATCAGGTCCTATGATATTGTAATCTTTGAAAATCATTCTCACTTTACCTGTTTCAACATAATTTTTCAAAA
>PFRJ01000035.1 GCA_002788515.1 Nitrosopumilales archaeon CG_4_9_14_0_2_um_filter_34_16
TATAGTTATGTTCTGTTAATTTTTGCTTTTCATATTCGTTTGAATATTGCAAACTTGCCATCTTCTGAAAATAAGGTTATGTTCTTCTCTGAACGTGTACAATTTGAGACAATTAGTAAATTTGGAATTCCACTTACATTGGCAATTGTATATATGGTTATTCTGATCTCATTGGTCGATGCTATCTTTGTAGAACCAGATGAAAATTTGTCTGCTCAAAGTCTTATACTGGGAATTGTAGTCATAATGGCAGTTTTTACAGCTATTATAATCACAATCAACAAGAATCTTTCACGTCTTGTTAAAATGAGAACTGATGAACTAATTGAACAAAGAGACAATCTTGAAAATCTTGTCAAAGAAAAAATGTATGAAATTCTAAAATCTGAAAGATTATCTGCCATTGGGGAATTATCAGGACGTCTTGCACATGACTTGAGAAATCCATTATCAGTGATGAAAATGTCCATAGATTTAATCAAACAAACTCCTCAAGAAACAAAAATTTCTGATCCTAATGTTACCAAGCGTATTGATTTGATTGAAAAGAGTATTGATAGAATTTCTCATCAAGTTGACGATGTGTTGGATTATGTAAGAAACTCTCCACTCAACTTGACAAATGTCTCACTAAAAGAACTGGTTCAAAGTTCAATAGACAAAGTAAACATCCCTAATAATGTTAAAGTCACTGTTTCCGAAAAGGATGTCACAGTTGACTGTGATACAACCAAACTTGATGCTGTGTTTACCAATATAATCATAAATGCAATTCAAGCAATGTATGAGGGAGGAAAAATTGAAATTAAAATATCTGAAAAAAATAACTTGGCAATTATACAATTCATTGATTCTGGAGATGGAATTTCAGAGGAAAATATGAGCAAAATATTTGAGCCACTCTTTACTACCAAACAAAAGGGCACTGGCTTGGGTTTGGCAAGCTGTAAAAACATAATAGAGCAACATCAAGGAGAAATTAATGTAACCAACAATCCGACAACATTTACAATAATTTTACCTAAAATATTATCCATTGAAAGTAAACTTCGATCAAAATAAAATTATAGTTTTTTTAATAATGTGAATCTTGGTTTACCTGGCTCTATGTCCTCATGCATATCCACGTTGCTTACAAATCTAACATTGTAGTTTTGCCATCTGCTTTGCATATTACGAAATTTCTGATTTTCATCTATTTGCTTTTCTGTTTCTTCAAATTTTTCACAATTCATAATGTATTTTCCAGCAACTCTGTGTATCTCCGAAATTCCTTTTTCTAGTGTTGCATCATCTAGATAATTCATCAATCCATGCGTAAACACAAAATCTATTGAAGAATCTTCAAATGGCAATTCAGTAATTGATGCTTTTTTGAAATCTGCTATAGGTAGTTTCTCTTTTGCAATATCTAAAGCATGATCATTAAGATCAACCCCATGAATTTGAAATGATTCTGGAAACATTCTCAAGTCGATTCCTGTCCCACAGCCAATCTCTAAAACACTTGTGCAGCGCAAAGAAGTAGCTAAATCTTTTGTAAATTTTGCAAATTCCTCGTTGTATTTTTCTTCATTTTCCTCTGCATATTTATCCCAAAACTCTTTATTGTAATTCATAGAATTTTTCACTTCAAGCTATATTTGATATTAATTGTTTAATGCTGACATTTGCACGGAATGAGTTTTGTATCAAAAGTACAGTCATGTGGACCATCTGATTTTCCTTGTGTGGGAATCTCCTTCATACAATCATCATGACGTCCCTTTCTGCAAAACCAGCAGATCTCTTGTGCGTCTCCAGTAGAGCACGAATCCATAATTTCTAGTCCTTTTTGCGGGTAAAAAACTTCTTGTAATCTCAGATAAATGTCAACCATGGCAAAAATCTTTCATCTTTGCCCATGACTACATCATTAAATGATTTTTGTAGTGCTTTTGTAATGTTTCCTATGTTGCCGTTTCCAATCTTTACTTTATCTACATAAGATACTGATTTTACTTCTGCTGCAGTGCCTGTCATGAATATCTCATCAGCTGTATAGAGATCATCTCGTTCTAGATCTCGCTCAACTACGACTCCACCATTTTCTTCAATGATTTGAATAACACTATCCCTGGTAATTCCTTCCAACCCTCCTGCTGAAAGTGGAGGAGTTTGAATTATGTCGTCTTTAACAATAAAGATATTCTCTGCACTACCTTCTGCAATTTTACCACGTGAGTTTAACATGATTGCCTCATCATACCCATTATCTAATGCCTCCATTCTTGCAAGTGCTGCATTTGCATAGTTTGATGCAGCTTTTGCTTGCATTGGTTGTGATCTTGAATCAATTTTAATCCAACTTGATACTTTGCATTTGGCTCCTGAAAACTTACCAGCCTTTGATTCTCCCATCTTCCATTCCCAACATGATATTGAAACATCTACTTTATTTCCGGTTGGAGTTAACCCCATTGTTCCGTAACCATAATACGCCAATGGTCTGATGTATGCTTCTTTGAGTCCACTAGTCTTTACAGTCTTTGCAATCGCATCTGAAATTACTTGTTTTGAGAATTGCATCTTCATCGAATATAGTTTTGCAGATTTGAAAAATCTATCAACATGTTCTGGTAATCTGAAAATTGCTGAACCATTTGGTGTGTCATAACACCTAATCCCTTCAAAAATTGATGTTGAATAATGCAATGCGTGAGTAAGTACGTGAACCTTGGCGTCTTTGAATGGTACTAGTTTTCCATTCATCCATATCTTACCAACTTCTTGCATAGGAGACGAAAAAAACCATGCTAATTTAAAGAATTATCTTTTACGCTCAGTTTGACATCTGAAACTACATATCTGATTAATAATGAATTACTGTATGGAGTGGATTTTGGGTTCTGCAGGAATTGCCTTTTTAGTAATAGGCTTGGTTGGTCAGGCATTTGAAATGAGAAAGATTCGTCTTCACGCATTCAAAGATGAGGAATTAGGCTCAGCCAACATTTTCATGAACAAAAACAACTTCAAATGGTACGCAATTATTGGCATTGGAATTGTTTGCTGGTATGTAGCTGAGCGTATCTAAGATCTCTATATAGATCATGTCTAAATACTAGAAATTCTAATGTATATTATCGCGTGTTTTGGGTAACGCCGGACTAACTCTAGATAATGGTCCAAGAACAAACCCATGTTGGCGATTTACAGGTGAAAGCCCGTAACGCCATTTTTACACTAAACAAAATTAATCTTTGAAATCTCTTGATGTATTGCTTTGATGGCTTTTCTAATGTTGTCTTGAGTGTCTTCTACCACAATAATTATTCGTGATGTTTCTTCTTGTGCATCCATGTTTAAGATGTTTAATCCTGATTCACCAATCTTTGCACTAGTTCTTGATGCAACTTGTTGTACTCTCCACATCTCGTCTCCAATTAATGTGATGACTCCTCTGTTGTATGTGATCGTGGCAAGTGCATCAAACCCTAACAGATATTTTTCATTTCTTTTTACATATTCTCCATCCAAGAACAATATTCTAGAAAATTCTATTCCATCTTTGGTAAATGGTGACAATATTACAAATTCACTGTAATGCTTGTCTATTTCTAATGATGTTAGTAATTTCTGAATAGCATTTGTTTCAGTTCTGAAAATAGCACAGTTTTCTTTTCCTGTAACTATTTTTATCGGATGTCCTTCCTGCTCCTCTAACACTCTCTTTATTGTAGTTATTTTTTCTGGATTTTGCATATTTGTAATTGTAATTGGTATGTCAACCCCATTTTCTACAATCTCTTTTATCGCAATTGGATCCAGTATTTTCATTCCAAACATTCCAGCTAACCTTGCTTCATTGTATGATAGCTGAACCACTTCTCTCAAGTCTGACTCTACAACTTTAGGATCTGCTGAAACTACTGCACTGTCTTTTTCAAAATCTATGCTGGTTTCATATTTTTTATGAAACAGTATTCCAAGATCTGCAGCTGTCCTGTCTGAGCCTCCACGCTCATATGTAGTAGTTACACCATCTGCTGTTTTTCCAATAAATCCACCAATGGTAACAACATCATTATCTTCAACTAATTCCGCAATCTTGTCCATCTTTGATCTGGATTCTGTCGCTAGAAAATTTGTAAATTCTATGTTATTATCAGTGATGATTGGCCAGTTCTCAAACTCTATTGCGTCTGCCTTTATGCCGTTGCTTCTTAGGATGTGGTTCATTACGTGTGACATCAAAACTTCTCCTGAGAATGCCAGTGCCTGAGATCGTATCTCATCTGCAAATTCTTTTTTCTCAAATGCCTCATCTAGTGCTTTTTGAGATAATCGAAGATGGGAATTGATTGCATTTTCACAATTTTCCTTGTTTTTAGAATCTACCAACTCTAGAATTTTCTGATATGTTGACTTTACAGTATCTAGAGATGGCTTTATTCCATTTATTGCATTATCTCCTTGCTCTAAAACAACATCAGTTAGCGAACGCTTTTTTCCATTAACAATTGTCAGTGGGGCTGAAAAAACTGCAATAACCTTGGAATCTTTTTTCAAATCTGTAATTCGCTGAATAATTTTAGAAATGGTCTTGCCATCTGGACCTATTGCACTACCGCCAAATTTGGCAACTACCAGCTTAGTCATAGTACCTTAACAAAACCAAACGGCCTTCTATTAAGCATTTGATTATTCATTCATGAATTTTCTTATAATCTCTGATGCAATCTTAGCACCATCTGTGTTTGCAGGAGTTCTCTTTTCTTCTAGTTTTTTTACAATCAATTCATCCAGTCTATTGATATCCTCAAAGACAAATCCTTGCTCTTTTGCATTATCCTCTTGCTCAAAATGGCCTTTAATTGGTATGAATATTGCAGGTGTTCCATATGCATTAGCCTCATCTATGGTTGATTTTCCTGCCAAAGAAATCACCAAATCTGCTGCAAAAATTATCTCATGCAAGTTATCAACAAAACCTAAATTTCTAACGTTTTCAAATTTTTTATCCACTGCCGGTCCCGACACTAGAACTATTTCTACATCTTGATTCATTTTTGAAATAACTTCTAGTGCTTTTTCAATTAGAAATACCCCTGCATTTGTTCCTCCAATGGAAATAACTATGGTGTTTTTATCAAATGAAAATTTCCTACGTAGTTCTTCTCTTGTAAGATTTGTTTGTCTTACTATTGGACCTACTCTTTTGATGTTGTCTGTGTTATCTCCATTTTCAGGAAAAATCACAATATCGCATTTTTGTATGATCTCTTGCATTGATTTGTTCATCTTTTTTTCAATAAATGATGTCAATCCCTTTGTAAAGTGAGTCTCTAGCACATCTGTAATTAACACAGTTGGAATCTTCATGCTTTGCGCAACAGTCAGTGATGCAAAATCTTCATCGCTAATCACTAATACAGGATTGTCTTTTTGAATAATCTTCTCTGAGATATTTTTACAATCTCTGTAATATTGATAATAATTCCACAACCACTTTGCTGGATTCTTTAGTGTACCATTCTCGATAATAAAAGAAGGTGGATTGTACACATCTTGAACTTTGAAATTCATTTTTTCAAGAATACGTGCAGCGCCGCTTCCTGTTACAAAATTCGTTGAAATATTTTCAAAATCATTTGCAATTGCGATATCTCGAGTTACATGACCTAACCCAATTGGACTGGAAAAAAAATCAAAAACATTCATGGTTTTCTTTGTTTTCTATCAAATTTCTAGATTCTTACTTGTCTCAAAGTTTAAATGGTTTTTAACAAGGTAGGTTTCTGGG
>PFRJ01000115.1 GCA_002788515.1 Nitrosopumilales archaeon CG_4_9_14_0_2_um_filter_34_16
TTTGTCCAAAACAACTTGACCACTTTGAGTAGCTATAATGTCATAGTTTACATCGTATTGCTCTTGCCCATTTTTGTCAGTAAATCGTACATTAATTGTCATGTGTTCTCTCTCTACAGGGTCTGTAGAAGTAACTAATATCCAGGTAGAACCATCATCTGAAACAGTTTCCATCTTCGTCATTGAACCCAGATGGTTTGGACCAAGACTTAGAGGAGAGGGGATTATTACTTCTGAAGCATAAACATTAGCACTGAAACTAGATAGGACAAATAATGAAACTATTAAAATAGAAAATCCATACACAAAATTCATTTTCTTTCCATGTATTTTAGATAATATTGACAATACGTTATCTTGTGTTTTAAAGTATTAAGCGACGCTGACATGAATGTTGATTTGATGTACATTATTGGTAATAAGATAGACAAAATTGTCAATGATAATAGAAGGGCATTTTTTGATCAGTGCTACTAAACGTTGGTTTACGTATTGACATCAACTAACTGTAATGAAGTTAACAGTGAACGGATTTTAAAAAAGAGAATTATTTATTCTCTATACGCTTAATTTATTATTAAGAAATCTTGTTAGATTTAGATTCATTGAATAAATTTTCAGACTCTCAAGATTACTTTCAAAAAAAATATTTGATTACTTTAATGGTGAATTTGGCACAGCCAAAATGTAACCACAATTCACCTGAATTCTACTGAATCCTCCTATTATGGAACCAAGATGACTAATCTTTCCACAAATTCAGAAAATGCTCTGTGTGTCCTCACATACATGAGTACCAGTGGCATCCATAATATCTAGTGAAAGTACGCTATACATAGGTAGGCAATGAGACAAATTTTCCAGCCACGGTATCCTTTATCCATTTGGAAAATTTTATTCCTTACTTTCTCATATTAAGATTGTTGCGGAAATAACTTTACGCCATAGGTCTTTGTTTGGATCAAATTCCTGTATGACTTTGTAAAACTTTATTCTGCTCAATAGAATATGGTTTACATGCAATCTAAAAAAGCCAAGGTATCAATTTACCACAAAACGTCATGTATTACTTGTAAGAATACAATTTCAGAATTTGAACGAATGAAGGTAGACATTGAGAAAAGAGATTTTTTCAAAGACCCATTTTCAGAGACAGAGCTTCAAAAGATACTCAAAATGACAGGTAAAAAACCATCAGAACTTCTTAGAAAAAGAGACAAAATGTACAAAGAATTAGACTTGAAGAATAGTAAAAAGACAGAAACACAAATGATCAAATTAATGGTAAAATATCCAGGATTGATTTTACGTCCAATCATCATAACAAAAAACAAAGCATTTGTAGGTAAAGTAGATATTAAAAAGATAAAGTGAATTAGTCAGATTCTTGTTTGAATATACGAATGGCTTCTAAATGAGAGCAGTTGGCCTTTAGGCCTTTGCCATGATGGAATTTATAAAAATTTTTGAATCCAGGACATTCACAAGTATCAGACGTTACAAAATAAGATTTTTCAGGATCAGACGAGGATTTTATTTGAAATAAGTCATCGTCAATTTTTACCACTCCGCCGCTTTCAACTAATTTCTTTGCTTTACGAACAGTATTTGCACTCATAAAATACCATAAACAATCAAAGTTTTATCTGTTATTTTTCATATTCTCATACAATCTTTAAATGATATTACTGCGTATAGAATGGAGACGAGAGACTTGCTTTTCTGCCAAAGTAAAGCCTAGAATTCGTTTCACTCTCGTCTGTTTTAAAATTATAAGATATTTTTGACTCTGCCAATTTGTCCATGATCTAATTCGACTTTGATTCCGTGAGGATGAAAATTACTTAAAGTGAGAATTCGCTTAACTTTACCATTAGTTAAATTTCCGGTACATTGATCTTGTTTTTGCACTATCTGAACCATTATACCAACAGATATTTTGTCTCTCAAAGGAATACCATTCAACAATATTTGGCAGAAGTGAAAGATTCTAAATCTTTGTTTTATAAAATAAAGTAGTTTTGAAAATTACTCAAAACGATTTTTTAATTTTGTTTGTGATTTTGGAAACAGTCTCTGCAATATACAGGTCTGTCGTCTTTTGGCTTGAATGGTATTTGACAATCATTACCACAGTCTCCGCATTTTGCGTCAAACATTTCACGTGGTCTATCATCGCGTCTACCAAATCTAGAGCCTCTGTCGCCACCATATCCGCCAGATCTTCCGCCTGATCCTCCAAATCTACCGCCACCAGTTCTTGGTGCTGGTTTGTGATTTTGGAAGCATTCTCTGCAATATACAGGTCTATCGTCTTTTGGTTTGAATGGTACTTGACATTCATTTCCACAGTCTCCGCATGTTGCGGTGTGCATTTCTCTTTCTCTATCAAAGGACATGTCTTTCTAAATCTCGGTAAAATTAGACAGTAATTAAACTGTGGGAAAAATACCTATTGTTATAAACTAATTCTATGCCTTGATATTATTGAGCATGAAAAAATACATCGCCACTAGAGTTGCGACGATGTTTGGAGTACTAATGGTCACATTATTGATTACAATTAGTCTCGTAGGCTCCAACATGGATACAATTCTCAAACAGGGTATTGTATTTCAGGTCAGAACCGAAATATCAGAAAATCCGGCAATTGCAGAAAGTTTTTCATCAGTTGTGGAATTTGAAGAATTTGTTCAAGCTCAAATTGACCAACGTATTGGAATTTTAGGGTTAGAAGAACCATGGTATTCTCCTCAAAGGATCGGGATCACAATGTACAAGATAATGTTGTTAGACTTTGGACATGCGACATTTCTTACTAGTGATGAAGGATCGTCGGATGTAAAAGACATATTATTTGAAAAACTTCCAAGAACCATTTTATTATTTACTACTGCTACAATAATCATATCAATTATTGGCATATTTTTAGGAGCACTGTCTAGCAGCAAAGTAGGATCAATAATAGATAGAATTACATCAAGTTTTGCAATTATTAGTTCCAGTTTTCCTGTATGGTGGATAGGAATGTTAATGATATTTTTATTTGCGTTTACATATCAAATATTTCCGGCTAGGGCAACACCAGACATTCCATTATCAGATCCAAGATACATCGGTTCGTTGTTATACCATATGGCGTTACCTTTAATCACAATAGTAATGATCGGTTTTGGTTCATGGGCATATTTGGTAAGAAATTTCATGGTAGGAATAATGCAAGAGGATTTCATCATGGCAAAAAAGACAATAGGGATAAAACAGAAAAAAATTATCTACACACACGCATTAAAAAATGCAGCACCACCAATTGTTACAATTTTAGCACTTAGTCTATCAGGATCATTGGGAGGGGCAATAATCACAGAAGCAGTATTTGATTGGCCAGGAATGGGAAGATTATACTTTGAAGCAATTACAGTGATGGATTTGCCTGTAATTATTGGTGCAACATATTTGCTTACAGTATTTTTCTTAATCAGCATATTCATTGCAGATTTGCTTTATGGCTATTTTGATCCTAGAGTGAGAAGAGGTCAATGAGCAATATTACGCCTGACGACATCAAACATGAATTTCTCAAAAGTAAGATGGGAATCGCAGGGATCCTGATACTTGGAATTCTAATTGCAGTGTCAATAATAGCCATAATTACAATTCCAATTGAAACATTTCAAGAATGGAATAATCCTGGAAAATGGATTTTAAATCCAAAAGTCGCAACCCCGATTTGGGTCAATATTTTCATGGCAGAAAAAATACCTGAACATCAAATTTTGGAAAATCCTAACATCAGAGTAATTTCAGAAAATGAGATATCTCTAGTTTCACATCAATTTGGATTAAATTTTGATTATGATGATTATCCAAATGATTTCATCTATGTATTTTCAGCAGAATATTCAGATTCACCATTATTAGAAATGTCAGTGATTAGACCAGACGGGGTTAAACTTGATTTGATATCAACATCTCTTCCATACTCAGACACAAAGACGGTTTATGAAGAAAGAATCTTTTCAACAGATAGGAGTATAAAGAAAAATTTATCATTACAGTCTGAAAAATTTGGATTTTTGTTTGAAAGATTATCAGCAGAAGACATTATTTTTTCAAAAAATCAAACAAATGAGCCATTAAAAGGAAATTATATTTTTTTGATAAACCTGTATGGTGTGAATACTGAAAATCAAATTTCAGAATCAAAATTAATCATAGGGGGCAAAGCTTTTGGAATTATGGGTACAGACGAATTAAGAAGAGATTTGGCAGTGGGGTTACTGTGGGGAACGCCACTTGCATTATTCATTGGCCTTGTTGTGTCTATTGCATCAGTAGTGATGGGTTTGATTTACGGGGTGTATGCAGGGTACAAGGGTAAAAAAACAGACGAGATTATGATGAGATTTAATGATGTAATCTATGCGTTACCAGCATTGCCATTTCTCATAATACTTTCAGTAACAATAAGTAATAGCATATTTTTGATGGTTGGATTCTTGATGGTTTTTGGTTGGGTAGGCATTGCCAAGGTAGCAAGGAGCATGTCTCTACAAATCAAAACTCGAGGATATGTAGATGCTGCAAATATGATGGGACAAAAGGATTCCAAAATCATACTAAAACATATTTTGCCACAATTACTCCCATATGCTTTTGCAAGCATTGCAATTTCAGTTCCAGCTGCAATCACCACCGAAGCTGGTTTGAGTTTTCTAGGATTAGGAGATCCATCGTTTCCAACATGGGGACAAATACTGCATGATGCAAATACGTTTGGGGCAGCTGCAAGAGGATTATGGTGGTGGATTATTCCCCCAGGAATAATGATCGCAATAACAGGACTAGCCTTTGTGTTTATTGGAAATGCATTGGATGTAATAATTAATCCAAAACTCAGAAGATAGTTACAAAGAGAAATTACGAATAATATTCAAAGCTGCATCATTTAGCTTAACAGTATATGTTAAAGAATTTGGATCTTCTTTTGTTTCAGCCAAAGTTTCAGTAAATTTCACTTTTTCGTCTTCAGTGGCACCTGCTTCATGTGCACATAAATTGAATGCTTTTAGATTGAGATTGTTTGCAAGCAAATAAGCAATGAATTTTTTGTAAGCGCCAGTATTTGTCCAATCAATATTTTTTTCCATACACGTTGCAATCCAAACATCAACAGAATTATGAAAAATTACTTTTTTACGAATTTCATCTAGAGACATGTTTCTTAGTTAAAAATCTGCTCTTTGCATTTTGGAGCCACATCTAGGGCAAGTACCTCCTTTGTGTTTGTTGCTACAAACAAGGCAAACATATTTGACACCACTGGAACCACCTTGCGAGCCAATGCCAAAGAATCCACCGCCAGATCCAGAATCACCACCATAATTTCCCATACGACTCATTTGTCGTCGTCTCATAATCATAGGAAGTAAAATGAAGATTGCCATTACCGCACCTATGCTAATAAACCATGGAACACCTAACATTCCAAGACCAATTTGTAATCCAATACTAAAAACTAGAGATGCGCCTAAAAATAGATAATATCGTTTTAGTTGAGGATTCAATATATGAAATTCCTTTGAAAAAGGTTATAAAGTTTTGTCAGTTTTTGTCATACTTGTGCACTAGCGTTTCGTAAATTACACTATGGATATTGGGATAGGATTGCCATTTCTATCCCATGCAAAAATGGAATCATCGTCATATGGAGATTTTACAATCATTGAAACTAGTCCAAAAAAATTATGCAAGTCAGTTACAGATGGTTCAGCAGATCCACTTGGATGAGAATGAACGATTCCAACATAACTTGTATCAAAAGGAAGAAACGAATGTGGAAATCCAGCAAATGTTGGTCCTGATTCACTAAAGGGTGGAATAACGAGTCCTCTTACATCTATCTCCCCGTTTTTTGATTTTCCCTTTAAGATCAAAATTCCTTCATTAGGATGTTTCATTTGACAATAAGATAAGATGCTATCATGTACATCTTTTTGAAGAGATACTTTACGTTCAAATTTTTTATTTTTAAACAACATACATAGTCATCAGTTTGAAACTATTTTAACTCTAAGACATCAGTACGGTGTATTTTGTACTAGAGAATTGTTGCAATTTATCTTCAATCTCAGATACAAGTAAAGGTATTTTTGAATCGATTTCATCAATTTCGTTTTGAAACGTTTCAAATTTCATTTGAAATTCATTCAATAATGACGTTTTTTTATCAAGATCATCTTCCAAAGACATTAGATCAGATGGTTTTAAAGAATTAAGATCATTTTTCATTTTATTGTATTTTTCAAAATATTCTGAAACTCGAGATACAAACCCACCTAGAGCCTCTACCGTTTCAGTAATATTGAAGAATGTTTTATCGATATCTTTTACAGAGATAGAACCAGACGCAATGCCTTTTCGGACATTTTCAAGAATTATAATTATTGAGTCTTTGTTAGATGGCACCAGCACAGAAAAAGGATTTGCTACAAGTTGAGAGAGAAGATTTTTTTGATCTTTATCTAATGATGATATATGCTCATATCTGCTTAAAGGGCGAGAAATTTTTGTGAATTGATCATTGATTTCATTTATGATTTTTTGTTTTTGTTGACCAAATCTATCTAAACTGTTTTTTAAATCAACATATTTCTTGTAAGATTCAGAAGAATGTGTTTTAGATATAGAGTTTTGAATTGAGTCAATTTCAGATTGAATGGAATGGCTATTTTCTTCAGCATCTGTAATTTTATGAGATTTTTCCTTGCGTGAATCAGTTAAAGCATTAATTTGATTTAATGTTTCGGATATTTCATCAGATAGGGATTTTGTTGAATTATAGTTTTTTAGTAATTTGTGAATTTCAGAATGATTGTTATTCATAACTTCAAGATTATCTTTTAATTGAGTTGCGTACTTTTTTGCAAAAATATGAATGACTCTAGTTTGCCTTCCTAAAACATCCCCTACTTTTTTGAGTATTTGGTTTAAAACTGAGTTTAATTGTTCTGCATCATCTAAAGATGTGATTTTAGGTAATGGTGTGACGTCTTTTTTAATAACATCAATTACTTGTTTTTTGCCTCTAACTACGATTATCGCAAGATGTTTGTCAATATCATCTACATTGAGGTTATCTTGTTCAAGAACATTACAGATTTTTATCAGTTCATCAATTAGTGGTGCTGTATTGTTTCTCAAATCTTTAATCGCAGCCAGAGTTTTAGATTTTCTTAATTCACCAAGTTCAGATAATATTTGAGGGATGTTTGAGAGAGTGATCTCTTTATTCTGAGAAACTTCTTCAACAGAGACGTCATCTTGTTTCTTTTTACCCCATCCAAAGACCATTTGATATTATTCGCATCAGGGGATTAAAAATGGTTGGACAACCAAAATTTAAAACCCTACACATTTCAGGAAATAGCATGGTAAAAACTGTAAAAAAATCATTTCATACAGGGACAGTTAAAAAAACAATCAAAATCAATGCATCAAAAGTCAAAGTATGGAAAAAAATAAGCAACATTGTAGGATTACCATCATGGCTAGTAGATGTAGAAAAAACAGTGTATCTGTCCAAAAAGAAAAAAAATGTAGGAGCGGTCAGACTAATCACATTTTCAGATGGGAATAAAATTGAAGAGCACATAGTAGCATGGAAGGATGGCGAATATTTTACATATATCGCAACTGAGGGATTGCCATTAAGAGCATATGTTGCAACAATCTCAATGAAAGTATTATCAAAAAATCTTGTAGAGTTAACATGGCAATCATATCTTAACAGTAAGAAAATGTCAGAGACAGAATTCTTAGATTTCATAGTATTTTTAGGATCATTTTACGAGGCATCGCTTGAAAACCTAAAAACAATACTTGAAAAATAAACCATGTAGATTTCAAGTCAAAATGTAAATACTGTGAATTGTGAAAAAATCACATGAGTGACATGAGATTTACAATAATAGGTATTGGATTAATTTTTGTAGGGTTTATCATATTGGGAGGATTTGGTCAAAGATATCAAGCAGCAACTCTTGAATCAAATGAATTTGAAACATGTTATGAATATTCAAAAGATTTGCCACCAGTAGAAATCAATTGTTCATTTAAGATATTTGATCAGACATTATTTTTTGGATTAGTGATTGGGTTTATTGGCGGTGGAATTACTGCTTTGATAAAAGGGGCAAGAGGAGATTGGGACAACAAGGTGAATCCAAAAGACATGGTAGGCCCAAGTAGAAACCAAGATGATGATTCAGACAAAGACTGAATTTCAAGACGATTTTTTAGATTTTAATTTCTCGTAATCTTCGGGATTATCCTCTTCTAATCTTTGATAGTATACTTCTTCGTATGGCATTTTTCTCAGTTTTACTATTACCAAGTTTGCATTTAAGCTTGAAGAATAATTTGTACGAGACTAGGATTCAGATTCAATGATATTTTTCATCAAAGTTACCATATCACTAATCTCAGCCATACGTTGATCAAATTGAACATCAGTTAATTCTTCAGGTTTGTTTAATGTAATTATAACTTCAGAGAAATCGCCACTGGAAATCACACGCATTGGGACAGTCCAAGATGATACTTCGTCCACATATTGATGATCCAAGATTCCAAGGGATTTATTTTCATGAAATTTCAATTTGGATTTTCCATGTGGCCCAGTAAATGACCACCAACCATCAGTAGTGATTTTGGCGTCAGGCATCATTTTTGGAGGCAAACGCAGTATAGCATCAAATGCATCACCTGTTTTCTTTTCCACAGTAATAGAAACAGTCCTGGATCTATTCATAGTACGATATACCAATAACGATTAAAAAAGATATAGTAGCAATAATAGGATTCAATCCTTCTAAGACTATTTATTGAGAAATTCTTTGATTTTCTTTAAATTTGTAACATTTGACTCATGAAACATCATCATGGATTCAGAAAGAGATTTTGGTAAAACAGACTTTAGGTTATTTACAAGGTCATCTCCACTAGCAATCATGTTGTCAATGAGTTTATCAATCTCATTTTTTTCATCAGTCAATGTTTTTAGTAGAGATTAATCTTAATTATCTTTTTTTATCAATGTTGCAGTAGAACGAACATTTTTGAGTTTTTGAATATTCCATGAAACAATTTCTCGTATCTTTTCAAAGTTTTCTGCTTGCAATTTCACCAACATGTCATGAGTTCCAATTGTTTCAAATACATCTACGACTTGCTCAATTTCCTTTAATTGTTCTAGGATTTCTGCTTCAGCACCCAATTCACAGTTAAGCATCACATATGCATCAGTCATAGAGTAGACAGTAATCTATGATTATTTAAAGATGGATGATTTTGGACATTTCTTACCATGTCACATGAACCAAATCTTTCAGGTTTCGTCTAGGCTTAGGAAATTTTGTTTGTTCTGGATAACCAATGCAAAGAACAGATGAAGGAACCAGATCAGTTCCAATCACATCCATTACTTTTTGCTCGTCAAACATCCCTATCCAAATTGAACTCAACCCTAAGGCCTGAGCAGCGAGCTGGGAATATCCTGCAGCCAGAGTTGCATCCTGTATGGCAAATTTCTTTAGTACATAATCTGGAAAATCAAATTTTACTCTTGAAGGGTTTTTACAAAAAACTAGAACAACGGGTGCATCAACATAAGGCTGCTTGTTACATGCTTCAACTAGGAGTTTTTTCTTTTCTGGACTTTTCACATAAAATATTTCAAATCCTTGATAGTTTCCAGCAGTAGGAGCAGTGTCAGCAGCTGCAATAATTTTATCTATTTTTGTAGTCTCTACTGGTTTGTCCAAAAATTTTCTTGTTGAGCGTCGCTTTGCCATCACGGCAAACAAATCAGTATCTACAACTTCTGAAGGTCCAGATGTTAAAATAAAATCTAATAGATTATTTCTAACGTTGTCATCTAGAGAATCAGGAGTTTCCTGTGGCTCATATCCTAAAGGGTAAATCTTTTCTTCTTTTGGCGTATCCACAGATAAATTACAGAGAATTATCTATTAAAGAATTGCAAACTCGTGTATCGTTAAAGAAAAACCATCAAAAATTGACATAGGTTGCTTTACAATAGTTAGAAAACAGCATGTTAGAAAACATAAAATTCTTAATACACATTACTTTTATCAGATATCAATGATTCATAAAATAAAATATTTTGAATCCAAACAACTGGCTACAGGAGTTTATCTACAAGATGTGGTGAATGACTTTCTTGCCAAGCACAGTGAAAACATCATAGCAGTGTTACCTGTTATGGATAATGCTTTGCTGGTTCACTATACTGAATAACATTAGAACACATGAAAGATTCAATAAAGTAAGGACTATTCTGCTTCAAAAGAATCACAGCCAGAAGTACAAGGCTTGTTCATTACGCCCTCACACGCACCTAATTCATTATGCATAATTCTGTGATGTCCACAAATTTTACATTTTTCTCTAAAGTGAGATATTAGTTCCGCAGTTGAAATGCCAGATTTGTTGATTTTTGAGTCTGTTTGATCTGCCATACAGGGTTTGAAGAGAGTGTAACTTTAAACATTTTGTAGTTAGTTTTATTGCATACATACTAAACAAAACATTATTTCTATAACCATAGGTTGGACTGTCTTGCCATTAATTATGGATTTTCCTCATTAGGATGTCTTTTAGGAAAAGATTATTGAAAAGATTTGATCATGTCAATAATTTCACCAAACATAACATCATCAGAATTTATAAAAAAAGTTCCAAAAATAGCAATAATCACCAAAGAGACAGCACTGGCCATTCTTACCATAAGATCTTTTTTGTTATGTTTTCTCTGTTCTGTTGAGAGTCCTTCAAGAATCATTTTAGATATTTTTTTTGTCAGATCATCATCAACCAAACTGCCATTGTGTTTAATTGCATCAAGACGAATATTACTTACAAAAGGAAAATTTCTTGCGTTACATTCAGTACAATTGACATTCTTTATCGTGATTTTAAACAAAACGCCAAGAAAGAATGCAGAAAAAACTGCAACGATACTAAGAAATGGGATTAAATCGCCACGAACAAATAGATAACCGTAAACTAAAACAAAGAATCCAAAAGGCAGTAATAAAAAAACAAAATTCTGTTTTGCCCGTGAAGTCTGAAAACTTCTTTTCTTGTGTGTCAATACTTTTAATGAACCACAGTTAGAGCAGTGCTTTAGTGGACAAACCTTGGTAATATCGCTATACTTTGCTTGACACAGGGGGCATTTTTGCATCTCTTTCATTGTGTGTTCATCTTGCGATAAAAACATGAACAAAATAAAGATGAACCAAGGTCATAAAAGGAAATGAGTCCGCCGG
>PFRJ01000087.1 GCA_002788515.1 Nitrosopumilales archaeon CG_4_9_14_0_2_um_filter_34_16
TTGGATCTTGCTGTGTAGAAATACTGAGAATGTGATCAAAATATGTTAATTGTGCAACCGATCTAATATTGTCAAATTCGCTCATGGAAAAGAACATTTCGACATGATTGTGATGGGATCACGCGGAAGAAGCTCCACAAAAGAGATGTTTTTTGGGAGTGTGTCAAACTATGTAATACATGCAGCGAAAATTCCGGTAGTAGTAGTAAAATAATCTAAGAAAACCCGTGCTTTTTGAAGTATTTTTGATGATATTCTTCTGCCTTGTAAAAAGTTGGGGCAGGAACAATTTCAGTTACAATTGGAAGATCATATTTGTCTAATTGTTCAAGTGTTTGTTTTGAATTTTCTGCAATTTCTTTTTGTTTTTCATCATGGTAAAATATTGCAGAACGGTATTGAATTCCAACATCTGGACCTTGTCGATTTAACGTTGTAGGATTATGATTTTCCCAAAATATTTTTAGTAATTCTTCAAAAGAAATCTCATCAGGATCATAATCTACTTCTACAGCTTCTGCATGACCAGTTTTATCTGTACAAACTTCTTCATAAGTAGGATTTGGTAATTGTCCACCAATATACCCAACAGCAGTTGAGTTTACGCCTTTTGTCTTACTGAATAAATCCTCAACATGCCAAAAACATCCTGCACCAAAAGTTGCTTTCATAAAATGCCATATACAGAACAGAATTAAAATGATTCTAATTATTCAATCAAAATAACATCTTCTTGAATAAGATATTTTATTGAATTGATAAATTCTTGCTGAGAAATCAAATCAGTAGACCACCAAAAAGCAGTATTTCTAAACCATGAGGGAATGGCATCCACCACAAAAGACGAATCGTCTAAATCAGAAATTATAATTATTTTATTTTGCAACATAAAATCCAAACCGTAAATGAATTCTTTATCAGATATCTCACCAGTAGACCAACCTTTAGCATATGTCTTGATCCAATCAGGAATGTATGTGAAAAACCCCAACGCATGGTAAATGGTTTTTCCAGGAAGCTGAGAATCAAACCAAGATTTGTATGCAGGCTCATTGTTGTATCTATCAATATAGTATTGTGGTGGATTATCTAAAGAAAAATAATTTTGTATTGAAGTTGATGGGTATCCTACCACTTCATCTATACTGAAAAGTGGGAATTGTAAGTCAAACCAAGATTTGAATTCAGAATCATTATTGTATCTATCAATATAATATTGAGGAGATATATCTAAAGAGGGAAACCCCAAAAATCGCATTTTTGGATTTTCTACAAAAGAACCATCAACATCATTATTTTGCGAAGTATTGGTTGGTTGGGTGTTGGTTGGTTGGGTGTTGGTTGGTTGGGTGTTGGTTGGTTGGGTGTTGGTTGGTGGAACATAATTTGATGTTTTTTCATAAGTGATGAATTTTTCAAGATTTCCACCGTAGGAAATTTTAATTGTGTATGGACCATTTTCAGACCAAGTAGGACCACCAGCATTGATGGTTTTTGTAAAAGTTCCGTCGTTTTTTGGAATAACACTATCAACATGAGCCATACCGTTTCCGCTAGGAGTTATTATTTGAACAATTATAGAAAAAATATCAGGGTCATATACAACATGTCCAGAGAGAACAATAGAATCATCAGTACGGTATAATATTTTATCAGTTGTGAAATCAGTAACAGTAGCAAACGAAGTAACAAATAATGACGGAACAAACAACAATAACATAAAAAACACAAACCAAAAACTCATTTTCAGATACTAATCTTTTACACATATAATTAAAGAATACTCCAGATAATTGAGGAATCAGTTAACATCAATGAATATTTCTACAACCTTTTTTGCTAAATTTTCAATGTTAGCAGAAGGCTCTGCAGAAATCAATAGTAAAATTTGTGTAATCGGGAATGGAAAACTTACTAAAACTGCCTTATCTCGGCGTGCAGCAAGATAATTGATCGGACCCAAACTTTCATCATATTCTTTTCGTATTGATGCTTTAGAGACAAATTCCAGAAAAGATTGTAAGCGTGTCTCATCACCCTCATGAGGAACAAGTCCTTCTTTAAATCCCCCTGCAATGAGTTGACCGTCTTTATCAACAATTCCTGCAAATCTAATCTCTGATTCTTTCAATAATTGACTACATTTTTCACCATATAGTTTCAAACCTAGTGTGTTATTGGACATGATAAACTAAGTTAGTACATCAAAAATAAAAACCTAGTCAATTTCATAAAATAAGTTAACGGAGTCATTATTGATTTGAAACTGCCAAATTGGTCATGGTGTTTAAGTATTTTTTACATGGAATTAATAAGTAAAAACATCAAACAGAGCATTATTGAAAATAATAATTTTAGGAATTGTATTAGTTGTGTTGATAGGGAGTTTTAACATTCAAAACAGTTTTGGTCATGAACCAGATTTTGCAGTTAGTTCTACAGAAGACATTTTAAAATTTTGTGAGTTTTTTTATGATGAGTATCAATTACTTGGAGCGTATGATTTGTTTCAACAACATCAAAACTATCCAAATTTAAGAGGATGTGAAATATTATACAAACATGTAGCTTGGAATAGCACACATCAAGCAAGAGATATTGTACTTATTGCAGAAATTGAAAAATATCTTGGAACATCAGATTACATTAAAGAAAGGCATTTAGAACATCTAGGAGTTATTCCTGAATGGATAAAAAGAGAAGCTCAATTATGGATCAATGATGAAAATCAAGACAGTGATTTTGCTTATGGAATTAGAGCATTATTAGAATCAGGAGTAATCAAATTTAATTTCACAGAAGAGACATGTTATGAAAATAAAATATGTGTAAAAGAAGGAAATTTTATCAAATATTCATATTCTGATAAATACGGAAACAATGAATCGTTCAAACACACCATAAAATCAATTGAAGATACAAATTTTACAATAAATGACAATGAGAACACAGTAAACAATAGTGAAATCATGATTGAAATAGAAAAAATATCTCATGAAGGAAGAACCAAAGAAGGGATCACATTAAATTCTGAAGGAATAATCAAAACAAGTGAATGTTGCCAATACTATGAATACATAATACCATTGCCAATCAATTTAGGAGATTCAATTCCAGGTAACATGAAAATTGTTGCAGAAACAACATACACAATAAATGATCAAATCAGATCATCATGGTTAGCAAGCGATTCAACAAATCAAAATATAAAAATCATTGACAAGAAATCAGGTCTAGTTTTTTCATACAAACATCATGAAACCAAGGTATTGACAGTAGGCGAAATTACAAAAATCACAGATACAAATTATTTTGATGTAAAATATGATATGGAGTCACATCAAACAACGATTCCAAAATGGTGGAAAATAACAACAAGTTGGTTATTAAATGGAAATATTTCTGAAACAGAATATTTGTTAGCCATAGAAAATTTAATGTCACGCAATATACTCAGAGTGTAATCACAAGTGACATTTCAACAAAACATAATCAATTATTTTCTTTTCAGAGGCATTTTTCATTTTTTGTAGCGATTTAAACAAAATTGTCTCCACGTAAGAAGAATAGTTTTTCAAAATAGATTCTTGTAAGTGTAATCTGTTTTTTAAATAATAGTTAGCAAGAGGTTCATAAACACTTGATCCGATTAATCGCTCTTCAGATATTGAAAAACCAAATGATGTGATTGATTCTTTGAGATATGCTAAACTGTAATGCTCAGATGACCAAGTAAATTTCAATAATCCTAATTTCATGAATGATGGATTTTCGACAGTTACGGGAATTGCCATTACAAGTAATCCAGATTTTTTTAAAACTCTTTTGGATTCAGAAATAAAATCAGATAAAGGTTTGAAATGTTGTGCAGATTCTAACGCTAAAACACGATCAAATGAATCATTAGCAAAAGGTAATTTGGTAGAAGTCGAATTAAAAAATTCGATATTTTTTTCCGAACCAGAAGCCATCAATTGTTTGAAATTGATATTGACATCATACAGTCGAATATCAGGATAGATATCTCTCCACAATTTAGAAGGAGACGACAACCCACTACCTACATCAGCAACATGTGTTGCAGAAGACAATTCTGCCATATCAGCAAAAATCATACATAGATTATTTTGAGCAGAGATCGGATCCAAATGATCTTTTGACCAGAGTCCAAAATTAAGCATGGAGCCACCAGTTGCCAATTGCATCACGGGAGACAGAGAAGTGTAAAGATTGACTACGTCTTTTTCATTTCTTCGAAATGTCCATAAAAACAGATCAAGAGGGTTTATCGATATCAAAAAGAATTCTAAGAAGGATTGAATGTATAGACTATTAATTTCTAAGGTAATCCTTCTGAATCATCTACACAGTGATTATACACCCAATTCTCATCTTCGTTTTTGCAATTTCTTTTCCAGAAAGCCCAAAAATGTGTCATAACTTTTAGAAATACGAAATAAAGAAAGATTAGTTTGAATGATTTTCAAAAAAATAAAGAGTGGTCTAATGCCGAAAGGATTGCAAGGTATGCAGAATCAAAGAAAAGGTTCCCAGACAAACAGTAGATGATTAACACTCGATCACCCTTAAATCCATCTTTTTGTATGGATTATTATGCTTGGATACGAGTTATTTTCGATAAACAAAGAATCATCTGCAAACAACCCTCGTGGGGGCTCCCAACCAATTAAGAAAATCTTCTTTCAGAAAGGTACAGTCACATTAGATAAAGACCTTGAAGAATATACTACAGAGTATTTGGAAAAGACTAAACAATTGCAAGATTGGCTTCAGATGCCGTTAAACACCATTGACAAAAAAGAACTCAATCTCCCTGATATGAGAGTGGGTTTTGCACAACCCAGTCCATATGTCGAAGTTTATGGCAGTGTAAAGACAAACAAAAACTCAGAAAGCATATTATCTATCACAATAGGCAAAAAACCAAACATTATCGAATATTCTCTTAGCGTACATACCAAAGAAATCACTCAAAATAAAAATTCAAAAGTCAAACTCAAAATCGACAATAAAAATTATTTTCTAAAAGACAACAATCTGTTTTCATCATATATAGAATCTGATCTGCTAGACAAAGAAGGAACTATAAACAATGATGCCTTTGAAATTATATCTAGAAAGTTTCTAGAATATGCTATAACTCGTCCATGCAATTTGACAAAACAAGGAAACCTTAGTTTTAGAATATACATACTACCAAATGATTCCGAAATTAAAATCATAGAAAAAGAAACCATAACTGAATCAGATTCATTTTTGGATTATTTTGGTAATCTTTCATCCGATTATGCATCCACACCAACAACAACTACAAAATTTCTGTCTTATGATGATAAGGCATTTACAATTAACTGCAAACAAAAGAGAGATTTTTATAAAAATTTAGGAATTGGGAAAGAGTCACTACAAAAAATTTTTCGTCCTAAAGAAAAAACATTTAACATTAGTGGACTAGAATGGACATTTGTAGATCTCTTTGATAATAATCATAAATTTAAGAATACAGGGAAAGGTATTCTCACACAGATTTATGAAAACTACAAAACACTTTCAAAAGGCGGTTACAACGAACAAGTTAATCTTAAAATTCTCTGTGTTCGAGTTAATCAAGCAAAACAAGAACTTTTGATTGATGAAAACCTAACAATGAAACAAATGTCAAAAATGTTTTCTAAAATAGATGAAACAAAAATTCCTTTTTCTGCATTTGAGGTACTCATAGATAAATCAAACAAAAATCCTCTATGGAACACGT
>PFRJ01000054.1 GCA_002788515.1 Nitrosopumilales archaeon CG_4_9_14_0_2_um_filter_34_16
CAGATTCTTCAACATCATTTACCGCAATTGCAATATGATCAATTTTCATCTAAAAGACCTCTTTTGGACGATACTCACCAAACACTTCTCGGAAGGTATTGCTGATTTCACCAGTAGTGGCAAACGCTTTAGCAGCTGTAATAATGTAGGGCATGAGATTTTCTTCTGTATCTGCAGCACTTTTCATATCAGATAGAGATTTTTCCCATTTTTTTGCATCACGTGATGAACGCAATTCTTTGAGGGCTTTCTTTTGCTGAATTTCAATTCGTCCATCAATTCGTAGTAATTCAGGTTGTTCTTCTTCTTCAGAATACTTGTTTACACCCACAATCACCCTATCACCATCATCAGTCTCTTTTTTGAGACGGTATGCATTAGCCCTGATTTCAGATTGGAAGAATCCTTTTTCAATAGCTTTGACAGAACCGCCCATTTTCTGAATTTGTTTGAGATATTTCCATACACCTTCCTCAATTTGATCACAGAGTTCCTCAAGATAGTATGAACCTGCAAGAGGATCAGCAGTCTTTGTAATGCCACTTTCATGAGCCACAATTTGCTGAGTTCGCAGAGCGATTTTTGCAGATTCTTGCGTAGGTAACGCTAATGCTTCATCCCTAGAATTGGTGTGAAGTGATTGAGTACCGCCTGCAACTGCAGCCATTGTCTGAATGGCGACACGAACAATATTGTTATTTGGTTGTTGTGCAGTTAACGACTCACCGCTAGTTTGTGTATGGAATTTTAGTTGTAATGAACGAGGATTCTTTGCGTGAAACATTTCTTTTAGTATTTTTGCATAAACTTTTCTTGCAACTCTAAACTTTGCAACTTCCTCAAAGAATTCTATAGTGCAACAAAAGAAAAATGACAAACGTGGTGCAAAGTCATCAATTTTCAATCCCTTGTCCAAACAAGTTTGAATGTATGCAATTGCATTTGCCAAGGTAAACGCAACTTCTTGTGTAGCAGTGCAGCCAGCTTCGCGCATATGGTATCCAGATATGGACACAGGATACCACGATGGAACTTTTTCTGCACAATACTCTATCATATCGCCAATTAATCGCATTGATGGCTGAGGAGGATAGATGTAAGTATTTCTTGCAATGTATTCTTTTAAAATATCATTTTGGGTAGTTCCACGAAGTTCATGACTCTTGAATCCTTGCGATTCTCCAACTGCAATGTAATATGCAAGTAGTGTGGATGCAGTGGAGTTAATCGTCATTGAAGAGCTGACTTTGCCAAGAGGAATCCCGTCAAAAGCAATCATCATGTCTTTGACAGATGTGATGGATACACCAACTTTTCCCACTTCACCTTCAGCCTGTGGAGAGTCAGAATCATATCCAATTTGAGTCGGCAAGTCAAAGGCCATACTCAGACCAGTCTGACCTTTTTCAAGCATGAATTTGAATCGTTCATTGGTTAGCTTTGCATCACCAAACCCAGAGTACTGTCTCATGGTCCAAAATCTTTCACGGAACATTTCTGGATGAATCCCTCTAGTGAATGGGAATTTTCCTGCATCTTCAACGGGTCTTTTTTTAGAAGATTGTTGGTATATTCGCTTTACAGGAAAAGAAGAATCAGTTAGAATTTTCTTTTCAGACGTTTTAGATTTTACGGATTTTTTTACAGCCATGACATCACTTTATCAGAGATTTTGTAATTTTATCTGCAGCTTGGAATGGATCAATGTCTTTTGATTGTAATTTTTTAAGATATTTTGAAAATGTTTTATCAGAAACCAACATGTGATCAATCTTTTCTTTTATGTTATTTAAAACAATATCTTTGAGTTCAGATTCTAAACGTTCATAGTTTTTATCATTCTTGAATTTCTTTTTTACAGCCATCATGTCTTTCAATGTTTTTGCAAAGACAGTAATTCCAGAGTTATTTTTTACAGAGGTTTTCAGAATTGTCGGTTTTTTCTCAGAATCGCCAATAAAATCACGTACGGCGTCAAAGAGTTGGTTTGTTCCACTAAGGTCACTTTTGTTAACAAGATAGATATCGCCAATTTCAGTTAACCCAGCTTTAATAGTTTGGATGCTGTCTCCAGTGTTTGGGTTAAAAACTACAACAATAATATCTGCAATATTTGAAATTTCAACTTCTGTTTGCCCAGCTCCAACACTTTCAATAATTATTGGATTAAATCCGGCATACTCTAAAACACGTATGCTGTTTCGTAATGATCTTGATACTGCGCCAGTGGCTCCTCTTGAGGCAATACTTCGGATGTATGTTCCAGAATCAGTAGATTCACTCATTCGTACTCTGTCACCTAATATGGCACCACCTGTTACATGACTTGTAGGATCAATTGCCAATACAGCAGGTTTTGTGCCTAATTTTTTCATCTCCATTGCAGTTTTGTTTATCAGTGAACTTTTTCCGGCACCTGCAGGTCCAGTGATTCCAATAATGATAGAGTTTCCACTGTCTTTGAAAATTTCTTGTAATAGTTTTTTGCTTTCTTTTTGATCATTTTCAACAATAGTTATTGCTTTTGCAATTGCACCACGTTTTCCTTTTTTTAGATCATCAAACATATCCAAGATACAGTAAATGAATTAGAGGTGCAATAAAATCTTGTGTTAGATCTACTGTCTAGCATAAATTACAGGTGGGGCTGGGTCTCCAAGAGGATGAATCTCAGTTTTTATCTGGATGTGTCCAAATTCATCATGATCAACTTCTAAAATAACAGGATGTGTTGCCCAACCATATTTTGGAACATATGGGAATTGAACAATTTCAATAAACTCTGAACCAGAAAATGTTTTTTGAAAAGATTCATCCATTCCTAAGATTTCCATCACAACCAAACTAGTTTTATCAGAAGTATCAAAAAAAGAAACTTCTACATATCCAGAGTCATAGTATATTGCATCTATCTGAAAAGTTTGACGAAGAATGTCCGTATCATCTGTTGCACCTCCCGTCAAAAATACAATTGCAAGAATAGTAAACACGCCAAGAAATATTGGAGCCCCTAGTTTTTTAGCCATCTTTGAACTCTTTTTTCATGTTTCGAAGGAATTTTGAATGAATCCTGATTCTTTCCAGAGTTTGAGATTGAGTACGTTCTGTACCAGGAGTGGGATTCTTTTTGAAAAACGCCTTGATTTCTTTTTCTTTAGAATCATCAACTACCGATGAGATACTAGCAACAATTCTGTTAAAGAGAGGATTGCCATGACCAACCTTGTTGTTTATTTTTTTCCAATTCTTCTTTAGCCACGGCCACAAAACCGCATCACCGTATGGATTTGCAGCTACTTTCATTATTGGCAATTGCATGTTTTGAGAACGAACATGAGAAGTTTGAGAGAAATCCAATGACTTGAGAAGCAGTTTCTTATCTTTGAACCCACACAACGCACCCAAGAATCGAAGCTTTTCTTCCATGGTTTTTGCATTTGTGTATAATTTTGTAAGTTCAGCGTGGGTTTTTGAATTTCCATTCCATGCTGCAATAGAACATATTGGTTCAACTAAATCAGGAGAGATAGAATTAGGAAATTTGAGAAATTTTTTGTATCTTTGAATAGCTTCAGTTGTAACTTCCTCATCATTCATCTTACCCAACACAGAGATTACAAATCCACGTAGCAAAGCGTCAGTGTGTTTATCAGATTTTTGAGGCTCCCATCCCAAATTGTACAAAAGTTTCCTAAAATAATTTACAGCGTAGCCACGAATCTCCTCTACAAATGGCTCATTGAATGCACGGAAATACAAAGAGGCCAAATTATGTGCAACATTAACGGATGCAAGATAACTATCTTCATCAAAGTAAGCATCTGAAAAATCAAGATAGCTTCGTACTTGTTCACCACCAGAAATACAAAGAGAGAATAAATCATTTTGTATTGCCCATCTATCAATTGCAGAGATTCGTTTTTCATCTACCAACATTTTCAAATCAAGCAATATCCCTTCATCATATTTTACACGATAGAAGCCTTTTCGTCCATGATTTGCAACAAAGCCTAACGTGTTAGGAGGAAGTTTTATGGACGTAGATTTTGTAGTGAATAGTTTTTTAGAAATCTCATTTTCTAATCCCAAAGATAGTGGAATCGACCACAATCCCTTATTGAATTTTTTATCATATTCTGCCAGGTATCTTTTTTGTTTTAATTTCAGAGTGTTTCCTTCTTGATTAATCTCAACTAGAGGAAATCCAGGCTGTTTTAGCCAAGTGTTAACCATTGAAGACACAGGCATTTTGGATGCTTTTCCAATTGCATCCCACAAATCTTGTCCCTTTGCATTTTGATATTTAAAATCAGAGAGATATTTTTTCAATCCTTTTTGAAAGTTTGACTCTCCAACATAATGCTCAAGCATTCGCAACACACATCCACCCTTATCATAAGATATAGCATCGAAGATTTCTCTAATCTCAGAAGGAGTATTTACTTTAACGTCTATAGGATGAGTTGTCTTCAAGGAATCAAGACTCATTGCCACATTCATTGCATCTTCAACAAATTGATCCCACAAATCCCACTCAGGATAGTACTTGTCAACAAATTTTGTTGCCATAAATGTTGCAAAGCTTTCATTTAACCACAAATCATTCCACCATTTCATAGTAACAAGATTTCCAAACCACTGATGTGCAATCTCATGTGAGATTACCTCTGCAATGAATTGTTTAGTTCTAGTAGAAGATGTTTTAGGATCATAAAGTAAGATGGTTTCTCTGAAAGTTATTGCTCCCCAATTTTCCATTGCTCCAGCTGCAAAGTCAGGAATTGCAATCAAATCAAGTTTTGGTAAAGGATACGATATCCCAAAATATTTTTCATAAGATGTAAGGAGTTTTTTCCCCAAATCTAGAGAAAACTTTCCTTTTGATTTGTTACCTTTTGTAGTAATTACACGAATCTGAATTTTGCCAGTTTTTCCGGTAAGATATTCAAATTCGCCTACACCAAGATAAATCAAATATGTTGAGACGATTGGAGTTCTCATAAAATGATATATTGTTTTGTTGTCACTTTTTTTCTTGGATTTAATTGGCATGTTGGAGATTGCAATAAATTCGTTATCTGCGATAATTGAAATATCAAATGTCGCCTTTGCTTCGGGTTCATCCCAACAAGGAAATGCACGTCTAGCATCAGCTGCTTCAAATTGCGTAGTTGCAAGATATTTGGTTTTGCCATTTTGAACATATTTGCTACGATAAAATCCAAGTAGTCTATCATTTAGAATTCCTTGAAATTTCAAATCAATGCTAGTCTTACCTCGTATTTTTTCACCTAGTTTGATTTCTAATTCTTCTTTTTTCTCATTTGTTCTAGGTACAGATTTGATGATTTTTCCGCCAGATTTTACTTGACACGAGATAATCTTCAATTCGGCACAATGCATAGTTATGCGCATAGTAGGTTTTTTACAATCTACATAGATTGTTTCGGTTCCAGAAAATGTGAATTTTTTAAGATCAGGTTCAAATGTTAGCTGGTAGTTAATTGGAATTGTATCCACATTTGAGGTATTTTGGTTACACTTTAAGTAGATTTTCTATTCAAGTCCAGGGATCAGATTTGTCATCCCAAGTTATTGCATCAT
>PFRJ01000072.1 GCA_002788515.1 Nitrosopumilales archaeon CG_4_9_14_0_2_um_filter_34_16
ACTGAGCCGTCTGCCTTGTATTGCTACAATGACTCGCATGGCTTAGTATCAATCCGATAGCAGTCAGGTCCGGCAGGATCAACCGGATTCTGAATTATATTTTGTATTTTGATTATTGAAGTACATTTGTACTTTAATTGGAATTGACGGATGCACATAATCTTCACATTTCAGATTTGATCTTTTGATCAGATCCTCATTTTGTATGCGTAACTGGAGGCCCATGAATCACAAAGTGGCATAATGCCATACTTCATCACGAGCGCCGCCTATTGCGTTACGTATGCAGAAGGTAAAGTATACAGAAACCATATAAACCATGCGTGAAATTATGCCTGATCGGTCAAAAAAATTGTAAAAATTACAAGTTTTTTCACACCCCCTTCCCTCAAACATAGTTTGCTCGTGGAATAGAATCAATTCAGGTCACTTTTTGAGGATTAAAATGACAGTAATGATTCGGTCAATTTGGTTTTGGATTACATAAAAGAGTACAAGGGAAAAACTCGAAAGTCATATAGTTTGTTTACAAAGTCTTTGAAATTTCATATAAATGGTGTTTCTCATAATATAAGATATTACGCACCATATCCATTTGTAGTAAAATCAGCTTCAGGTAAAAATCTTGTAGATGTAGATGACAATAAGTATACTGATTACTGGATGGGTCATTGGAGTTTGATATTAGGACACGGTTCAAAAGATGTCAAAGATTCTTTGAAAAAACAAATAGAGAAAAGTTGGATGTATGGAACAGTAAATGAACAGACAGTATTACTATCAGAATTAATTGCAAAAGCAGTTCCAGTAGCTGAGAAGATTCGCTATGTAACATCAGGAACTGAAGCTACAATGTACGCAGTCAGATTAGCAAGATCAGTTACAGGTAGAAAAATAATTGCAAAGATTGATGGAGGATGGCATGGATATACATCAGACTTGTTAAAAAGTGTGAACTGGCCATTTAGTGAATCTGAAAGCTCTGGAGTTGTAAATGAAGAGAAAATTATCTCTATTCCATATAATGATTTAGAAAAATCTTTAGACATATTGAAGAAACATGCAAAAGATTTAGCTGGCGTAATTATAGAGCCAGTTTTAGGAGGAGCAGGATGTATTCCGGCAACACCACAATATCTCAAAGGAATTCAAGAATTTGTTCACAAAAATAAATCATTATTCATTCTGGATGAAATTGTTACAGGATTTAGATTCAGGTACGGATGTCTATATCCCACAATGAAACTAGACCCAGACATTGTTACTTTGGGAAAAATTGTGGGTGGAGGAATGGCAATTGGCATAATGTGCGGTAAAAAAGAAATCATGGAATACGCAGATACCACAGGCAAGAAAAAATCAGAGCGAAGCTATGTTGGTGGAGGTACGTTCTCTGCAAATCCAGCTTCCATGACGGCAGGGCATGCAACACTATCTGTATTGAAAAACAACAATTCAATATATTCTAAAATTAATGAATTGGGTGAATATGCAAGAAAAGAATTAACCAAATCATTTGATGGTAAAGTTATAGTTACAGGCAAGGGATCTTTGTTTATGACGCATTTTGTAAAAGATGGCATTTCTGAAATCACCAATGCAGCACAGGCATCAATGTGTGATGTTAAAACGCTACATGATTATCATTTTAAGATGATAGCACATGATGGGATATTCTTTTTACCAGGAAAACTGGGTGCCATATCCAATGCACATACCAAAGAAGATATCAAGAAAATAATCAAATGATTGTTTTTAAGAACTAGGAAAGGACTTGCTCCACATGATTAATTTATTGAAAATATTCAGATAATCTTTAGATTTTGTAGTAATGTGTACATGAGCTAGCAACTCTCCAAATTGCGCCTCCATGATCACAGTACATTCTTCTTTGAAAAAAGGTACAGTGACACCGATTTTCTTTAGGAAATTAAATTCAAAATGTTCAATTTTCAAATAATTATCCCTAATCGTGATTTGCTTTTTTTGAGAGTTGTTATTAATGGATTCATCTAGTTGTTTTTTGGTCGAATCATCCCACATTGGAGAATCTTGAGGCCATCTATGAACATGTACTTTATCTGCCAAAAATTCTAGTTCAAAATCAGACAACACTCTAAATCATTTTTTATGAAAATTAAGCGTTGTCTTAAATCACATCAATGTGAATTCCAAAACATACAGATTTTTATAAAATAATCAATTTCAGACATTATGGAGAAGAAAAAAGAAGGAAAGGAAGCATACGCAACAGATGACCCAACAAACACATCTGCCGAAGAGCAAGAAAACATGGCAAAAGAAGCCATTAGAAAATTCAAAGCGTTAAGTTAAGCCAAACTTTCATTAGCAGTATTATTTTTATAAAATCATGGGATTGTTCGGTTCAAAAGAAAACATGGAAGATTTAATGTATAATGCAATGTCACTTATGGAGAAAAATCAACCAAAAGGAGCAATCACATTATTTAACAAAGTATTGAACCAAGATTCAAAAAACACGCAAGCATTATTGAACAAAGGACTAGCATTAAATCAAATAAAAAAATACAGTGATGCAGTTACTTGTTTTGATAAATTATTAGAGATAAATCCAAAAGATGCGCAGGCACTGAACAACATTGGAATTGCCATGGCAGAGATGAAAAACATACAAGGAGCAAGTGAATGTTATGACAAAGCGATAGAAGCAGATCCAAAAAATGCAGCGTCATATTTTAACAAAGGAGTATTACTTGACAAACTACAAGAATGTGAAGAAGCATTAGAATTTTTAGATAAAGCAATTACCGTAGATCCAAAAAAACATAATGCAATGTTTTACAAAGGAATTGTGTTAGGAAAAATGAAAAAGCATGAAGAAGCTCTGAATTGTTTTGAAAACGTACACAGGAAAAGCCCAAGTCACATGGATGCTTTTTTTCATGTAGGAATAGAGCTTGCAGAACTAGACAAACATGAAAAAGCAATAGAGATTTTTGATCAAATTCTAGCCAAACACAAAGACAACATCAACATAATTTATGCAAAATCAAGAAGTAAGGCAGCACTTGGAGCATATCCAGAATCATTGGAATTATTAAAACACGCAATAACAAAAAACCCCAAAACAATTAGAGAATGGGCAAAAAAGGAAAAAATATTCACACAGTTACACAATAATGACAAGTTTAGAGCACTTGTAAAGTTGTAAAATTATTAAAATTTATAATATTTTATTTCTAACAGCATCAATTCTTAACAAACCTATTTTCTTATTTGGACCAATCAATCTTGCTTCAAATATAGGAATGTAAACTTCAGATATTTCTCGTAGAACAAACTCATCATGAAGATCACGAACATCAGGTTCTAGAGGTTTTTTCAAAAACTCTTTTAATTTTTCAATTGCAGAGTCATGTGTAATTTCAGGCTTTTTTACATTCAGTTGGTTTTTCTCTAATAATCGCTGAGGGTAGTTTTCAATAGTTTTAGAATTTATTTTAAACGGTGATTTTGTTTCTCTGCCATGATGATCAAAAATTAGCTCATTTTCTTCCTCAACAAACACATGTTCTTCTAATTGCAGGTCAATCTTGTTTTTACCACGAGACACATCAAATGCCTTTTGAAGCGAGGATTTTGAGCGAATTGGAAATATTCCATCGCCTAATACAACCTCATTAACATTAGAATCAACAGATATGGTGTGAGTGGCCTTACGATAATAATCTGCAATGTATTTACCGGATACAACCAACATTGCCTCATAGTTGAGTTTTAGAGAATGGATATGAACATCTTCTTTTTTGGGTTTTTGTAGTAATTTTTTGAACATAGATGTCTTTTTTTCTTCAACTATAACAGATGCATCTCGTTCTTCAATTATTTTTTTAAGGACGACTGTTTTAGTTTCATGATTTTTATGAGTCAATTATATCAGAAATAGTCATCATTGCTATTAAATGAATTGAAAAAAATATGCAATTTGGAAAAACATAATACGTTTGAAAATATATCAAAAACATGGCAAATACGAAAGAAGGGTACATTGAGAAATTTCTTAAAAAAGCAGACAAAGCAATACAAGAAGGGGTAAAAAAAGCAGACATCATATTAGAAGATGCCGTAGAGTTTGGTTCAATGACTGCAAAACAAGCTGCCAAAGCAAGTAAAGAACTACACAATCAAGCAAAAAAAGAAAAAGAATTGTTACAGAGAAAAGGAATCGAGAGAATTAATTCAGGAATAACATCTGCTAAAAAAATAACCGCAAATAATCATGAGGATTTAGAGACATTGAGAAAATTAGGCAAGCTAAGAAAATCAGGAATAATTACAGAAAAAGAATTTCAAGCAAAAAAGAAAAAAATTTTGGATAGGATATAATATGAAAAAATCAAACATTTTAGGGACAGGAGATAAAAGAAGTGTAAATCCAGATTGGTTTACAGGTAAAACATGGATGAAAGTACTTTCAGAGAAAATAAAATCAAAAGATCAAGACATCTATCACGTACATTTTGAGAAAGGTTCCAGAACCAAACTTCATCAACATAATGGAAATCAAGTATTAATTGGAATCAAAGGCAAAGGTAGTTTAGAGATTTTTAAAAAATACGGCACAAGTAAAACTAACTTTAAAATCAAAAAAATAAAACGAATCAGCCTCAATGAAGGAGACATTGTACATGTTCCTGCAAAGATACTTCACACACATGGCTCAACAGATAAGAAAAAAGAGTTTTCACACATTGCAATCAACATATTGCCAAAGAAAAATTCACCATACAAAACAGAATGGTATGAGTCAGACTTTAAAAACATAGTCACAGAAATCATTTAGACAATGGTATTACGCAAAAATTCTGAAATAGATACAATCCAAGGCAGTGAAGGAACCAAGATTAAACAATATTTTCACCCACATAACACATCAAATGGAATCAATTACAGTTTAGCACATTTTACTTTAGAACCAGGAAAAAAATCAAAACTTCACAAAATAAAATCATCTGAGATTTATTATATTTTAGAAGGACATGGAGAAATAATAATAGATAATGAACGATATCAATTGGAAAAAGATGATTCCATATACATCCCAGCAAATTCTAGTCAATATATGAAAAATTTAGACAGTGTAAATTTGAAATTTTTGTGTATTGTCGAGCCTGCATGGAAAATAGATGACGAAATCATACTAGAATAAACCAAAAAAGCATGACTTTGAGCAATTATTTTTAACGTATGACAAATCTGTATTTTTAGTGAATACATATCAAGCATTAAGGATATTAAATGTGGATTCTAGATCATCTCAAAACGAGATCAAAGCAGCATATAGAAAATTAGCATTAGAACTACATCCAGACAAAAATCAAGACAAAAAAGAAGATTCAGAATTTAAGAAAATCACTGAAGCATACAATCATCTTAAAAAAAATTACAATCAAGAAAGCAATCTAATACAGCAAAGCAAAACCAAACCAAAAAATGATTTTAAGAAAAAACCCCAATGGGGAGCACCTGATGACAGTATTCCAGAACAGGATTGGGGGAAATATACGCAGGAGTTTGAAGAAGGAGATCCTGATTTTTGGAAAGAGTATGAAAGAAAATTCTGGGAAGAATACAATGCTCGCGTACGTCCTGATGGAAAAAATGGAGAATATGAAAAAGCTAAAGAGCCAAAAAAACAACCAGATCTTTTTGTGGATGTAGATAAAAGTTTGTGTATCGGATGTTGTAGTTGTGAAATGATTGCACCTGAAGTTTTTGAAATAAATAAAAACACAAGATCAAATCCAAAATCATCAGTTATTAATCAAAAAGGAGCAGGAATCAACAAGATAATGAATGCAGCAAAGACTTGTCCTACCAAAGCAATCATTGTGGAAGATTTAGAAACAAATGAGAGGCTATTTCCACATTAAATTTTCAATTTATTATAAAATTCATCCATTTCAGATTTAGATAGTTGAACAGGGTTAAACATACTATGAATTGGGCCTGCAGAATCATTTTTGATTCTTGGAACTAAATGCACATGTACATGTGGAATTTCTTGACCTGCTTCATGACCATTATGAATTGCAACAAGAGTAGAACCAGTAATAGCATCCACTTTTGAAATCATTAAATGAACTAGTGAGAATAAATCATTGTTTTCCTCCACAGATAAATCTTGAACCTTGTGATGGTGATTTTTTGGGATCACTAATGTATGTCCACCTGCAAGAGGAAACGCATCCAAAAAAGATACAGAATGAATAGTCTCCTTGAGAAATTTTGACTTGATTTCACCAGAAATAATTTTACAAAAAATACAGTCCATAACACATTAGTAAATTTGGTAAAATATTAAATCACCTATTATGGAGTGACAATAGTTGCCCAAGCCAAACCTTCGCCATATTTGATAGTAGTTTTATCGCCAGAGTGAAGATTGCAGTTTTCGATTATTTTCGGCACATTATCTTTAGAGTCGACATAACATATCCCATCGTCATTGTTTAAAATTACAACATCTTCAAAGATGTCCTCGCGAATGAGATTCCAAAAGGGGAAAACCATAGTAGATAGAACAATCCCTGCAGTAAAAAAAGCGCCAACAAATACCAAAAAAGCCTTTTGACTAGAATTAAGATTCATTTACCAAGTACCACCATCTCCTGTATTAGGATCCAGTTTCTTTGCAGGTACGTTTCCATGAGCCTTTTTCATATGTTTTTTCAAACGTTCAGGATCATGTAATTCAGTTCCACACACATCACATTTGGTTTTTCTCTCATTGTCTTTCTTACTATTAAACAATCCCATGTATTGATAAAAATTAAAAATACATTAAAAGTTATTCGAAAATAATACACGCTATCTTTTAATTTTATTCGGAATAGTCACTGTGAATGTAGTAGGATGAGTGGTAACTTGTATTGTACCTCCGTGTTGCTCTATAATATTTTTACAGATTGCTAAACCAAGACCAGTCCCTTTTTGTTTTGTAGTGAATAAAGGTTCAAAAATTTTATCTACATTTTCATCTAATAGAGCATTTCCAGAGTCAATGAATTCAAAAATGACATCATCATTTTTTTCATTAATTTTGATCTCGATATTTCCAGTGTCAGGTATTGCTTGAATTGCATTTATTATTAGATTGATAAATACAGCTTCTAGTTTGATTGGATCACAGTTAAATGTAACATTTTTTTCAGGCATAATAATTTGAGTGTCATCTGGAATTTTGATTTTTTCTATAGAATTAAGAAGGAGGTGATGAGCAGACACGTTAGATATTTTCAAAGGAGAAGACCTTACATAATCTAAAACATCATCAATTTGATGAGCAATTCTATTTACACTTTTGTCTATCAAGTCAATTCTCGTAATAATTTGAGAATCTAGAATCTTTGATTCAGACAAAGTGTTCTTTATTAATTCAACGGACATTTTGATTACAGATAATGGATTTCTCAAGTCATGGGCAAGCCGTGCAGATAATTCACCAATTGCAGAAAGTCTTTCAGATTTGATAAATTCTTCTGACAGGTGTTCTAATTCTATAGTTTTGTATTCAAGATTCTTATATAGTTTTTTATTCAGCAAAATAATAGCAGTTGAAAAAATAACCAACAACATAACTAAAACAACTGAAAAATAATTCAAAAATTTAATATCAGTATCTGTTGATTGTAATTGTTGCATACCAAACAAAACAATCACAACTGTGATATTAATAACAATTAAAAATATAACAATGCCGTACTTTGTTAGTTTTTGTATTTCATGTTGTTGATGATCAGATATTTCTTTATCAGTACTTAAAACATATTTAGAATTATGCATGCTACGCCATAAAGAGTAAAACCAAATCAAATAACTCAAAAGCCATAAAATTTCCACAGGATGATGAGATGTATACTCACCTGTAGACTCTAAAAATAAAAATATTGTGTCAGCCGTAATAAACATCAACATTCCAATTAGAATCATCATCCAAAACGGATTTGTTTTCTTTTTAATCACAAATAAAATCGTAATAATTACAGGGACGAGAACAATCGAATCAGATACAGGATAAATAATTCCAATGACAATTTCAAGTAATTCATCATGACTTGATTCAGATATTATGACAACAGTTGGAATTAACAAAGCAGCAGAAATTGAAATTGCAAAAAATATGATCTTTTTTGAGATCTGTTTTTTAAATGGTTTCAAAAAAAACATCAATGAAACAAACATGAAAAATGGCGCAGAGATATAAAATACATCTGCTACAGAAGGAAAAGGATCAATGCCTAAAACTTGTTCATAAAAATTCCAGAGTTGTTCTGCAGTAAACCAAGAAATAAAAGACATTGCTAAAAAAACAACGGATTTTTTTGGGAGATCTTTAATTCTGTCTGATTTTATTACTAACCAAACTACGATAATGACAAGACTACCAGGAATTACAGTGTATAGAAATAAGCTAATTTGATCAAAGAACACAAATTCAAACATTGGAGAATCCAAGTAAAGATAGATAATTACAAGAGTGATAGCAACAAGCGATGAACCCCAAATCTTATCAAAATATTTTGATTTTTGATTTTGACTCATTATAGGTATTTGGTTTTTTAACAAATTATAAAGGATGTGTAGTTTTAAAACAATCATGACAATAAAAAACATTACAGTTTTAGGCTCTGGAGTGATGGGACATGGAATTGCTCAAGTATCTGCCACTGCAGGATACAATGTTGTTTTACGAGATATCAAACAAGAATTTTTAGATAAAGCAATGGAGAAGATAAAATGGAGTTTAGACAAACTAGTATCCAAAGAAAAGATATCCAAAGAAGAAAGAGATAAGATTTTTGCAAGGATTGTTCCTGTTGTAGATTTAGCAGACGCAGTGAAAAATGCAGAGATGGTAATAGAAGTAGTTCCAGAGATAATGGAGTTAAAGAAAACAGTGTACGCGGAATTAGACAAAGTTGCAGCACCTGAAGTAATTTTTGCGTCAAACACAAGCACGTTGCCCATAACAGAAATTGCAAATACAACATCACGTCCTGAAAAATTCATCGGAATTCATTTTTTTAATCCTCCACAACTAATGAAATTAGTAGAAATAATTCCTGGAGAGAAAACATCACAAGAAATCACAGACATAACTAAAGAATATGTAAAGTCAGTAAACAAACAAGCTGTGTTGTGTAGAAAAGATGTTCCAGGATTCATAATCAATAGATTGTTTATCCCAATGGTCCATGAAGCATGCTTTGTAAAAGATAGAACGGGTGCAACGCTTGAAGAGATTGATTCTGCAGTTAAATTCAAACTAGGATTCCCAATGGGGATTTTTGAGTTGGCAGATTTTACTGGAATGGATGTAATTCACAAGGCAACAGTCGAGATGCATTTGAGAGATAAAAAAGTCATAAATCCACATCCAATGATAGAAAAAATGTTTGATGAAAAAAAACTAGGGCAAAAATCAGGTGAAGGGTATTACAAATATTCTGATGACAAGTATGAGCGAGTTGCACTTTCAGAAGAACTGGCAGAAAAATGCAATCCAATACAATTAGTTGCCAACATTCTAAACAATGCAGCATGGCTTGTTACAAATGGCGCAAGCGATATTGAAGAAATAGAAAAAGCAGCACAGTTAGGATTAGGCCTCAAAAAACCATTGTTTGAAACAGCAAAAGAGATCGGGATTAAAAAAATTGTTGACGAGTTAAACAAACTTGCAGATGAGCATGGAGAATTTTACAGACCAGACCCATTGCTTATCTCTATGCAGTAATTAATTCTAAAATTTTCTTTACTGCATCTTTGGCATTATCTACACCAATAATTTTTACATTCTCTCGATGATCAATATATCCATCAATGTATTGTGCCACAGGACCATTTAGATTCCGGATTGCAACCATAGGTTTTTTGTTCATATATGCAGCACATACTTCAGATAAAGTTCCAGATGCACCACCTACAATAATTACCCCATCTGCAGTTAATGCATTTAAAAAATCACGAGTCAGTCCCATTCCAGTTGGAATCACAATATCACAGAATTCATTTGCCTCTGAAGCATCATCTTGAGGTATTATACCCACAGTCAACCCATTGCCGTCTTTTGCACCATGCGCAGCTGCGGTCATCACTCCACCCAAACCACCTGTAATGAGTACTGAATCAGATTTTGCAATTTCCATTCCAACATCATATGCAACTTTTTCATGTTCAGGAGTACAACCATTTGTATTATGACCAATAACTAAGATCTGACGTTTTTTTCCCATGATCAACGTAATGAAAGTGGTTTGAAATATCTTTCCAAGAGAAAAGGATATTAGTAAAAAATATGAATGTTTAACATGGAAAGACGTTCAATGCCAGTATGTTTTACTGAAAAACAATACAAAATGATCGAAGAATTTGCCAAGAGAAATGGCATGCTAAATGCAAGTCAAGCCCTTGAGAAAATCCTAAGCCAATAACATTTTTTGTTATTTTTATTTTGTTTACATTCATAGAGTAACACAGTTCTGATTGTATGGTTAAAGAAATTTTGAAGAGTTTTTAATGGATGAGTTTAATCAAATGTAGATAAAGACAAATCCCGAATAGTTTTAAGAAATTTCATATCATATAAAAATAATTCTTCAGGATAACAATTCAACATTTTTCCATTATCGATATCATAGAACTCCCATGTTTTACAGTCTACATCATATTCAAATGGATAAGTATTATCAAACTTCCACTCAAATCCATTTGTAATTTCTTTGTCAGGATACCCATGTCCTCTGACTAAAGTGATAGTCTCCGCATCATAATCGGTTGTAATTAAACCATAGTTAGAATTTGGGTAAAGATACAACACATTAACATGATTTGTTATAGCATCAAATTCTTTCTGTGTAACATATTCGTTATGCAATATAATCACAGTGTCATATTTGTTTAGAATTTCAGGATTATGATCTATATCCACATCTGAATAGATATCATATCCTAATAGACCCAATATTTGTACAGCATTACAGCTTGCCTCAGATCTACACGAGTATTGCATTTTAGCAGTAAGGCATGTTTGATCACAAACATGATTGTAATAATCATAGAACCCAGGAGATTCATAAGCTGATGCAGTAAAGAAAGGTATTACAAACATAGAATTGCCGTCATTCATAACCGAACTATAATCTACATTTTCTTTTAAAGATATTATTGAACTGATCCAGTGTTGTTTGCCATCTTCACCAATATAGTAATTTTCATCTTCTGTTCCAATTGCATCAAAGAGAATTTCTTTAGGAGAATAACTATTATCTTTTACCGATGATTCCGTAGGTTCCGAATCAAATAGAATTGAAACTAAGATTACACCTACAATTACTGGAATTATCAACAAAATTAGTTTATTCATGAGTAAAAAAGAGGGAAAACGAGTACAATAATGTTACCCAAATAAATGTGACAAGGTCTCAAAAATAATCTTTCTAATAATTCAGGTTCCAAATTTACTAGTTCCACGATAATGTCTTCTGTACAACAATTTTTTTCTCAAAAATAGAAGTGTTTTTCATTAAAGTCATCATAAGTAATTCTGGTAAAAAACAGCAGTTGCAGTGCATTTATAGAATATGGCAGCAAACGAATCAAAGAAATGGGATTATTTAGTAAAAAGCCATCATTTTGTAGTGTTTGCAACAAAGAGTTAACTCACAAACACAAACCAAAAAGAGAATGGAACCTTAAAGGTTCACTTTGCGGAGACTGTCATTTTGAAAAATCAAAGGAATACTATGAAGGAAAAGTAAGACAGCCATGTGTTGTGTGTGGCAATACGCAGAAGATTACAGATTTGTGGGAACCTAGATGGCAATGGGACATGGAAGGATTACTATGCAAAGAATGTTTTGATAAAAAAGAAGAAGATCATGGCAAAAAGAAAAATTTTTGTTCATTGTGTCAAGGAAAGATGGGATTAATCAGATACAATCCAAAAGGAGATTGGAAGATTGAAGGCCAGCTTTGTAGAAAATGTTGGGATGAAAAGAAGGCAGAATTTGGATAAAAATGGAATTTTTTAAAAAAATTAAATGTGAGATTTGTGACAAAAAATTTTCAAAAGAAGAGCAAGTTATGAATCACAAACAAATAGTTCACGGCAAAGACTTGGAATACGACTGTAAAGAATGCAACAAATATTTTTCAAGCATGGAAGACATGAGAACCCATTTACAAAGAGAACATAGCTACAAAAAAGACAGATAGTTTTAGATTGCTTTTACTGTTTTTACCACAGGAGGTCTATCTTTAGTAAACACTCTGAACCCACAAATACATTTGATTTCAGGCAATCTAGATAATTCGGCATTAGAAACACTAGTGCCACATCTCAAACAAGAATACTTTACTTCAAATGATTCAACAGTGTCTTCAACTTCATCAATATTTTCGTCAACCATAATTATCATCAAAATTTCTATAATTTAAGGATACCAGATTACGTTAAAGATAATTCGATGTAAACGTCATCTGGAATTTTCAGCCTCATTAGTTGTCTTATTGCTTTATCATCAGCGTTTATGTTGATAATTCGTCTGTGCATTTTCATTTCCCACTTTTCATATGTTTCAGTACCGTTACCGCATGGAGATTTCCTAGTTGCAATATGCAGTCTTTTTACAGGAAGTGGTGTCGGACCCTTAACCTTAACACCGGTTTTTTTACCAATACCCATGATTTCCCCACACACATCATCCAATTTTGGTAAACTGGTAGAGGTGAGTTTGACACGGGCGGTTTGAGTCATAAAATCCGCCTATGGTTTGTACTCTTCGGTAATTTCCTTGACAATACCTGCTGCAATAGTTGCACCCATATCTCTAAGAGCGAATCTACCCATTTCAGGAAAGTCCTTGAATGTTTCAATACAAGTTGGTCTCACCGGTCTGATTTTGACAATTGCAGAGTCTCCAACTTTAAGGAATTTTGGATTTTCTTCTTCAACGGCACCAGTTGCTGGGTTGATCTTTTGTAGAAACTCAGTAACAGTTGCTGCAACTTGTGCAGTGTGTGCGTGCATTACTGGTGTGTAACCAGGTGCAATTGCTGTTGGGTGATGAATTACAATAATTTGTGCTTTGAATTCTTTTGCAACCATTGGTGGTGCATCAGGAGTACCAAGTACATCGCCTCTCTTGATATCTTTCTTTTCAATACCCCTTAGGTTGAAACCAATATTGTCACCTGCTTCTGCAGTTGGCATTTCTGTATGGTGTGTCTCAATTGATTTGATTTCACCTAAAGCACCTGAAGGCATAACAATAATTTTTTGGTTTGTTTTCATAATACCTGTTTCAACTCTACCTACTGGAACAGTACCTACGCCTGTAATGGTGTATACATCTTGAATTGGAACACGAAGTGGTTTTCCAACTGGTTTCTCAGCTACAGTAAAGTCGTCAAATGCTTGTAGCAAGGTCTTACCATTGTACCATGGCATATTTTCTGATTTTTTAACTAAATTGTCACCTTTCCATCCAGAAACTGGAATAAATGGTACATTTTCTAGTTTATAACCAACAGATTTTACTAATTTTTCACCTTTCTCTTTTGCTGCTTTGTATGCATCTTCTTTGTATTCTACTGAATCCATTTTGTTGATTGCAACAATAATCTGACCCACACCAAGTGTCTTTAGCAAAAATGCGTGTTCTCTTGCTTGACCACCTGCTGCGATAGCGGTATCAGTTTCACCTTCTTTTGCAGAAAGTACCAGAACTGCTGCGTCTGCTTCAGAAGCACCAGTAATCATGTTTTTAATAAAGTCCCTGTGACCAGGAGCATCAATCAAAGTAAAGAAGTACTTTGGAGACTCAAACTTTTGGAAAGCTAGATCGATTGTAATACCTCTCTCTCTTTCGTCTTTAATGTTATCCATTACCCAAGCATACTTGAAAGTATCACCTTTTCCGGTCTTCTCGGATTCGGCTCCGTGAGCTGCAATAGTTCTTTCATCTACAACTCCAAGATCCATCAAGAAATGACCCATAGTTGTTGATTTTCCATTATCAATATGACCTGTAACAATCAGGTTCAAGTGTGGTTTATCTGCCATATGGATTGCCTATCTGAGGGCATTTATTACTGTTATGAATTTTTGAAGAAAAAATAAAAAATATTCAATTAATTACAGATCACAAAACTTTGCTAAAAGCACATAAATCAAAGAGATGAAAACAAAATCTATGAAAATTACAGTTTCTGTTATCAAAGCCGATGTCGGTGGAGTTGGAGGACATACAAAACCAAGCGATGGACTAATTGAAGCAATTAGAAGCACCATAAAAAACTCATCAGATTTACTAATTGATTATTACATTGGGTACTGTGGAGACGATACGCATATTGTCATGACACATACTCATGGGGTTGATAATCAAAAAATTCACAAATTAGCATGGGATGCATTCATGGCAGGAACTCAAGTAGCAAAAGAAGAGGGACTGTATGGAGCAGGACAAGATTTGCTAAAAGATTCTTTCTCAGGTAACGTGAAAGGAATGGGACCAGGAGTAGCAGAAATGGAATTTGAAGAAAGACCAAATGAAGCTTTCACAGTATTTGCAGCAGACAAAACAGAGCCAGGTGCATTCAACTATCCAATTTACAGAATGTTTGTAGATGCACTAAGTAATACAGGACTAATTGTAAACAAAAGCCTTGCATCTGGAGTGGTTATGAATATTATGGATGTTGAAAAAGCTCAGATAGCAGAACTGCATCTATGGGAAGATAAACCAACTATCGAGGCTGCATTGATGTATCCTGGAAGATATGTAGTAGATTCAGTTTACACTAAAGATGGAGAACCAATTTTAGATGCATCAACTGATAGATTACACAACATTGCAGGAACATATGTTGGAAAAGATGATCCAATTTGCATAGTTAGAACACAAAAGAATTTCCCAGCAACAGAAGAAGTAGGTAGTGTGTTTAACAATCCACATTATGTTGCAGGAAACACACGTGGTAGTCATAACATGCCACTAATGCCTGTAAAACTAAATTCTGCAGCTACGATCAATTTTTGTATTCCAATTGTTGAAGCACTAGTTTTTAGTATGCATAATGGAAAACTAACAGGTCCATTTGATGGATTCTCTACGCCTGATTGGGATTACATTAGAGAGATAGCAACAAAGAAAGCAATTGCGATTAGAAGTCAAGGATTCATTCATCCAGCAACACTAGTACCATCAGAATTAGAATATGCTGAAGGATACAGATCAAGAATGGATGTACTTGAGAGCAAGATGAAACCAATGGAAGCAAATTCATCCAGTGGTGACAAGAAAGAAAATTACGAAGATCCAGATTAAGTGTTGTTTTCAAAGAAACATAGTAAGGGTTAAATCAAAAAAGACCGTAATAATGTCACCTCATGAATGCTTTTCAAAGGATTTTTGATTGGAAAACGTACATCTTCACAGCATTAGCAGTAATATCATTTTCAAGTTTTGTGGCAGTGCTATTTGGACAAACAATACCAGGAATCATTCTAGCATTTTTCAAAATTGCTAGTGAATATGTGATATTAGGAGCAGTGTTTGTTTTTGCACTTGCATGGTTGATAAAAGCAAAACCACACAATCGTCCTAAAAATTATTCAGTGGTGGTATTTGATGTATTTGGAAAAAAAAGCCATGTTGATGGATTAAGAACAGAATTCAAAACACATGATGTAGCATGGAGTTTTATGAAACAATACAAAGAAGCATATCCATTTTACAATTTTGCACTAGTTTCAGACACTCCAAAAGCAGACAAACCAACAATATTCAGATACATCTAATTCAGACTTTTATTCAAGATTACTTAAAGAAGTAAAATGGAATTCTCAACATTAGCTGAAGCATTTAACAAAATGGAATCTACAAGTAAAAGATTAGAGTTAACACAATTTTTAGTAGAATTATTTGAAAAAACCCCACAAGATGTAATTTCTAAAATTGTATATCTAATACAAGGAAAATTAAGACCAGACTTTGAAGGAATAGAGTTAGGAGTAGCAGAAAAACTTGCAATAAGAGCAATTTCAAAATCTTCAGGAATTCCAATTAAAAAAATTGAAGATGAATATAGAAAAGGGGGAGATTTGGGACATGCATCTTCAATAATATTAGAACAGAAGACTCAGACAACATTTCTGGTAGAAGACATTACAGTAGAAAGAGTGTATGATACATTGTTTAAAATTGCAAATTTGGGAGGATCACGATCTCAAGATATGAAAATGAAATACATATCAAGTTTGTTAAATGACGCAACGCCATTAGAGGCAAGTTTCATTTTAAAGATTTTACTTGGAACTTTGAGATTAGGTATTGCAGAAAATACTGTAATGGATGCACTTGCAATAGCATTCTCAGGAAATAAAGAAAATAGGAAAAAATTACAGCATGCATACAATGTATCTAGTGATTTAGGCAAGGTTGCAGAAACAATTTTAACAAAAGGCTTGGAAGGAGTGGAAAAATTTGAGATTGTTTTGTTTAATCCAATCAGACCAATGTTAGCAGACAGAGTAAAAAGTGAAGAAGAAGCAATTGAAAGAATGGGAAATGAATTTGCTGCAGAATACAAACTAGATGGTGAACGAGTTCAACTTCACATAGAAGGAGAAAAAGTGGTGTTGTTTTCTAGAAGTTTAGAAAATATTTCAAGTTATTATCCAGACATTATAGAAAAAATTCCAAAAGCAATTCAGGCAGACAATATAATACTAGAAGCTGAAATAGTCGCAATCAATGAAAATTCTGGAGAATTTTTACCATTTCAAGAATTGATGCACAGAAGAAGAAAATACAAAATAGAAAAGGCAGTCACTCAATATCCAATAACGGTTAATTTTTTTGATGTGTTGTATTGCAATGGAAAAAGCTGTTTAGAGTTAACATACAAGGAACGAAGAGAGAAACTAGAAAAAAATGTCAAAGAAGACGATTTTGCCAAACACATTCCAATGAGTTTGGTAAAAAACAAAAACGAGATAGAAGACTTTATGGAAAACAGCATTAATGCTGGAAGCGAAGGATTGATGTTAAAAATGCTAGACAAACCATATCAAGCAGGATCCAGAGGAAGTCATTGGTTAAAACTAAAACGCGAATACAGAAATGAATTAGGAGACAGTTTAGATCTTGTAGTCATAGGGGGATTTTTTGGAAAAGGTAGAAGAACTGGAAACTATGGAACATTACTATTAGCAACATATGAAGAAGATGATGATACATTTACAAGTATTTGCAAAGTCGGTACAGGGTTTTCAGATGAAGATTTAGATCAGTTGTATCAAATTCTAAATTCAAAAGTCACAATCAAAAAAAACCCCCGAATCATTAGTGAGATGGAAGCAGATGTATGGTTTGAACCAGAATTAGTAATTGAAGTAGTAGCATCAGAAATCACACTTAGTCCAATTCACAAAGCAGCAAAAGACGTAATACGGAAAGATGCAGGTCTTGCTTTGAGATTCCCAAAATTCACAGGAAAGATCAGATTAGAGAAATCACCTGAAGATGCATCTACAAATGAAGAAGTCATCACACTGTACAAAGGACAGAAAAAAATAGCACATGATAAAAATCGGATATAATCAGGCTTAGAAAATATCAAAAATCATAGAGGATTTAAATTACCTAGAGCGTTTTTGATTTTTGTTATGTATAGTGGAGAGCTTGAAGTTCAAGCAAAAAGAAAGGCCATAGCAGTTTTACAAGACGAAATCAACAGAATACTAAACGCATCCAGAGAACTTGCAACACTACCAGAAATGATGATGAAAAAAGACAAAGCTGGAATCAAAAACACGTTAGAACAAATTTCAACCATTGAAGAAGAGGTTGAAAATCTAAGACGCAAGATCACACGCGAAGTTGCGGATGTTGGAGGTTTAATCATGAATAGAGAAAACCTTCTAAACACAGCTTACACAATGGATGAAATCGCAGGCTACATCACAGGCATTTCATTCAAACTTGCAAATGTGAAAATTACAACACTAAAGAGTGCTGGACTGGATAAAGACATCACAAAATTGATTGAACTAGTAGTAGACGAAGTTTACAAACTAAATGAAATCATTCGAAGTCTTAACACAAACACTGTTAATGCCATCGAGTTAGCTCAAGAAACACAAACAATTGAAAGAGAAATCGACGTCAAGTATAGAGAAACTACAATTAAACTTCTAAACGAAGTGACAAACACCAAAGAATTATTGTTGATCAAAGACGTAATAGAAGGAATTGAAGAGATGTCAGACAAATGTCAAAAGGTATCAGACTCTTTCATATTGTTGGCATTGAGCCTGTAAAAAAACACAATACTCGCCACTTTTACTTTATTTTTAAATTTAAAAAAATTAGCAATAGAGAATTCATATACAGATAACATGTTATAGATATAATGAAAAGTGAATTAATTGAGAATCGAATAATTGTATGGAACATTGAAGATTCACGTAAACTTTTCAGTCATGGATACTATGGAAAACCAATAGGAATACCAAAACCAAAAATTGAAGAAATAGATGCGCCATTAATTTTAGATCTTATTGAAGGATTGTATCTTTTAGAAAACAAGAAAATAACAATCATTAATTCAAAACAAAAAGTAACTGTAGAGCAACTAACAGAAATTTGTAAAAAAGAAGTTCATGAATTTGATAAAAAATATCTAGTATACAAAAATTTCAGAGATAAAGGATACATCATCAATCCAGGAATCAAATTTGGATGTGATTTTGCAGTTTATGAAAAAGGTCCAGGAATTGATCATGCGCCATTTTTAATTCAAGTATATGCAAGAAGTGAATCAATTTCATCAACAGAGATAGTTCTTGCAGGAAGACTTGCAACTACAGTAAGAAAGCAATTCATCTTAGCAATACCAAAAGGCAAAGACAAAGTAGATTTTCTTGCATTAGATTGGTGGAAAGCCTAGATAGATTTGATGTGACCGGCTATTCGATCATAAATTTCAAAAAGTTCTTTTGTGATTCCAAAAGCAAGATGATTATCCCATTTACTTCGAATTCTAATGGCTACCTCAGTGGGTTCAACATAGATAGTAGCATCTTTGAGAGATTGTTTTGCAATCATTTCATTTAATTCATGATCTTCATTTAGTTTTGAGGCCAAACTTCCAGAACCAGTCCATTCCACCTTAGTGACAGTTTTAGAAGCAAAGTGGCCTTTAGTGGAAAGTTTGGTTTTTGCAACATAATTTGCAAATCCGGCACCTACATTCTTTTTAACAATAAATTGAGCTTGAAACCTGTCTAATGCGCCCCAAGGAAGTGGATTTGGATCTTGCATGATTATCCCTTTTGAATAATTTGTATCACGTCAATGTTAGAATTATAGATATCAATACATCCCTTGTTAGTTACCATTCTAGGTGTTTGAGCAAAATATCTGCTATAGTAATCATCTTTTTCAACCTCATCAGTTCCAATTTCTTTGGATTTAGAATCAATGCCGATCTCTTTGAGCATTCCAGAAAATTTTTCAGGCCATGATTGATAGACAAATGTGTCTGACTCTGTATCATGCATTAAAAATCATGAATCATACCCACAAATAAAGATATCAAGAAAACACCCTTAAGATCAATCGAATTAAATATCACAAAAGTTTCGAGACCTTATCTAATGCTGAAATTCCAAAATAAAATTGCCCTAGTTACAGGAAGCGGGACAGGGATAGGCAAAGCCATTGCTACAAAATTCATCGAGGAGGGAGCTAGCGTCATAATTCTTGGAAGAAGAAAAGAACCGCTGGAAGAAGCAGCAAAAGAACTTGAAGGAAAAATCCCACAAGGCACAAATGCTTCAGTTAGAATTTTTGCAGGAGTAGATGTTGCAGATGAGACAGCATTGAACAATATGTTTGATACACTAAAAAATGAAAATACAACAATAGATTACATAATTAACAACGCAGGAGTTTCAGGACCTGTTACATGTTTTGCAAATGCCCCACTTGATGAATTCAAAAGTACAATCGGAATTCATCTAACTGGTACGTTCTGGGGTTCTGTTCAAGCACTAAAAGTGATGAAAGAGGGAGGAAAAATTATCACCATCTCCACATTTTTCACAGAAGAAAAGCCATTAGAACAAAGACCTTACAGATTTAGAAGTCCATATACTGCATCACAAGGTGCAAAAAACAGATTAGCAGAATTAATGTCATGGGAACTAACAGATAAAGGAATCATATCCATTGCAACAAATCCAGGACCAGTTCATTCAGACAGAATTTACAAGACTGTATATCCAAAAGCTGCTGCAGAATTTATGCGAGTAAGTGGATTTGAAGACTTGGCTCCAATTGAAGTAGATGAGGCAAATAAGGAGTTACTTTCATTATTAGGTGAAGATGAGAATGTAATTAAAAATGGAATTGCTGCTGCAGCAATAAAACTTGCAAATGGAAAAGATGTTTCAAAACTTACAGAGACATTTACCAATCTATTAAATAAAATTCAAACTATTGCAGAAAAAGTTCAAAACAACACATCACATATGATTGCAAATAAAGAATTTCTATCGCAAGGACAAGTTGCAGAGACGGTTCTTAATTTATGTGATGATGAGATTGCAAAAATAATTAACGGCAAAGTGATTCCAGGAGACAGAGTATTTTATCCAGTCAAACCACATATTGGAACTACAACCCCAGGAGTCCACCAACCAGACTTTACAGGAAAAGCAGTTGTTTTTACAGTTGATGCAACTGATAAAGCAGATGCAGAAAGAGTCGAGTTTTTGGCACAACATGTTGAAAAGAATGGTGGGAAAGTAGCTTGTTTCATATCACAGACAACATCGACAGAACTACAAGAGCACATTAGTAGTAAATTCCATTCACATGTAGTAGACATAAAGAATCCAGATGAAGTAGCAAGATGGTTAAACACAGCAAAAACCAACATAGGAGAGATATTAGGTGTAATCCACATAACGGGAAAACTTCCAGACATACCAAAATTAACACAAGTGTCAAGGGCAGTATGGGAAGCATTAACTGAAAAATTCATCTCCACACCAGCAACAGTTGCACAGAGAGCACTAGAGCATTTTGTTCCAGGTGGAAGTAAAGATCCTCGACTTTACAAAGATGCCAAAGGAGCAATTATGATTATTGGTCCAGATTTACCAATAGGTAAAAAAATCACAGGTGTTCAAAGGGCTCAAGTAGAAGTTTTCAGAGGTGCATTAAGACCATTTACAACTACTGTCAATCAAGAACTAAGTGATGTCCTAAATTCAAAAATTAGAATGTTTACAATCTTTCCAGGAACAATTGCAGGTTCAGAACCAAATAATCAAAAGATTGCAGATGCATTTAATTTCCTAGTATCAGAAAATGCTGAATCATCAGCAGAAATTGTCTTTTGTGTTGATGAATCAAGATAAGAATGAAAAAATTTTCAGAATTCAGAGTAGGAGATTCATTTTATTCCACATGTAGTATATCAGATAAAGAATTAGAAGAATATCTAAAATTCTCAAGAGTCAAAAATGCATTTTTGGAAAATAAACAGAAAGGAGAGCAACAATTAGTTTCAGGCAGAGCCATACTATCAAGAATGGAGGGAGAGTTTACAAGGTTAAGTCAAATCTATGGAAATCATATTGTCTTTCTAGGCACAGATGGGGATTCTGAATGGGAAAATAGAAACACTCGATTTCTCAAACCATTATACACAGACCAAGTGTTGAAATTAAAATTTACAGTGTCACAAAAAGAAGAGATCAATGAGGAATTTGGGAAAATCACAATAGATTACGAAGGAACTAATCAGGACGAAGAAACAATAGTGATTTCAAAGAGAAACATCTACAGAATCAAAAAGGAACCACCAAGATAATCAGTAGAGGGTTTTCAAATCAACACTAGTACATAGTTTTCATTTTTTTCTTTTTTCTCACATCTTTTTCTTTAGATGAGGATTGTATTGAATAGTCGTATTCAGGATACAGGTTCAAGAATCGCTTTTCTATTGGTTCCTCTCCAGCATAATCGGCAACAGAACCATCGCTGTCAGAATCAAAAGCGCTCATCGGATTCAAATCCCAGAAAAATACACCGAATTAAAAACTTATTGAAATATGAATCAATTAAAAAATAAAAATAGATCGCAAAAATTAGATGAAAAAAGTAGTCTCAATAGTACTCATTTGGTATATTTTTTTTAATTTTACCAGTAGAAAAGCAATGAGATCATCCCGGTTAACATGGCAGCAAAGAAAAAAGCAGCAGCAACTAAAAAAACAACAGCTAAAAAAACAACAGCTAAAAAGGCTTCAAAAAAGAAATAAACTTTTGAAGTCGTATTTTTTATTTTTGCGTTTAATTTAATTCACAATATTAAAAATCAAAATTATTTATGGACGACTAAGTTGTTCAGTGTGACCGGGATTATTACGACTTGCTTCACGCGTACGTTTATCTAACGCA
>PFRJ01000083.1 GCA_002788515.1 Nitrosopumilales archaeon CG_4_9_14_0_2_um_filter_34_16
ATGAGAGAAGAGCAGAGAATTATGAATCATTAATTACAATTGCATCATTTATGATGTATTGTAGGGTTTTAGGATGAGTTGTACCTGTAATTCAAGGTCCTGTTTTTGATAAAAGTGGACAATACAATATTCAAGTTTCCGTTGTAGGAGCAACAAATCCAAAGACAATGACCACCCAAGATTTGCTATTTGAAACTTTCTTACACCTTCCGCAAAAATACACTTTCCCAATCAAGATTGCAAATGCTCAGGAATTTCCAATATCAATTAAATCTCACAATGATGAAATTTCAAATTTCAATTATGATGAATCAACAAATAAAATTTCATATGAAATATTCTATGATTTGAACGAACATCAACATGATTCTAGTATTAATCAAATAGTGTTATTGCAAAAGGATTTCTCACCTTTCAAACAAGGATATGACGTTGATGTTTTTGTAGAAGGTATACAAATTAAAGATAATTATTTTGATTTTGAAATTTCAAACCCCGATGAAAATATTGTTAGAATAAACATTCCCTATGAAGAACTCATGGAAATTAAAAACAAACTAAATCTCAAAAATGACAATAATCAAATTAAAATAGAAATTTTATCTGGTGAACAAATTGCTCTAAATGAACTTGATTTTATGTTTGAAAACGGTGTTAATGCAAAAGTATCCTGGAATTCCAAATTAAAAACAGATGAAAAAATCCCACTTACATTTTCTTTCTTTGATGTAAATAATAAACCTGCAAAAGATATTTTGTTTGCATATAGTATTTCTGATTCTTCTGGAAAAGAGATTTGGTCAAATATGGGAATCTCTGATACCTATCTTGGTATCTTAACCCCTCATGGAATTTATCAAGAATCTGTTTTAGTTTCTACTGATGGCCAATACCAATTAAAAATAATTTTGATTGGTCATGATTCTAATAATTTTGAAAAGTATTTCACTTCAAAATCTGACTTTAGTCTTTATTCTGATTCCGTAAAAGAAGAAAAAACTGAAATTGTTCCATCATGGATAAAAAATAATGCTGGATGGTGGGCAGATGGAATTCTGGGTGATCAAGAATTTATTCAATCTATTCAATTTTTGATCAACGAAAATATCATTAATATCACAGTTACTGAATCCAAATCAACAGGTTCTCAAGAAATTCCATCCTGGATAAAAAATAATGCTGGATGGTGGGCAGATGACTTGATTTCTGAAAGTGATTTTGTTAAAGGAATAGAGTTTCTTATTAGTCAAGGAATAATTAATTAAAATTTAAAATTGGAATTTAAGACCAACAATGAATGATTGCCTGGTGACAATTCCAACTGAATTGAATTTTCTGAAATGATATTTAGATAATACTGATAATTTGTATGAATAATTTCTTCGTATTTTTTAAATCAAAACTGAGAAAATTTATCACCGATCTAAGAATTTGTGCCGAAACATGTTGAACAAACAGACACAATATCTCAATGATTTATAAGACGATTATCGATTTTTTGACTTTATGGCAAAGGTATACGATGTACCAGCAGATGTATTGATTGGAAGACTAGCAGCTACTCTAAAAAGCGAAGATATTCCTGTGCCTTCTTGGATTCCATTTGTCAAAACCGGAGCTCATGCAGATAAACCACCACAAGATCGAGATTGGTGGCATACTAGATGCGCTTCAATCATGAGAAAAATTTACCTTAATGGTCCTATTGGGATTAATGCTTTAAGAAATGATTACGGTGGTGGTCGACCATCTGGATATGGAGCTGCTCATCACAAAGATGCTGGCGGTGCAATTATTCGCAATGCAATTCAAGGATTAGAAAAACTTGGCTATCTAGAAAAAGTTGAGAAGAAAGGACGTATTGTGTCTAAACAAGGAATGCAAAAACTTGATAGATTATCAACAGAAATTCTTAAAGAACTAATTGTTGAAAATCCACAATTGAAGATATACTCTTAGATTCAAAATGAGTTTTCCAGAATCTGATGAACCACCTTACGATAATACTAATCATGAATTAGCAGCACAAAAAGAACAAATCCTAAAACAAGTTCTTTCACCAGAAGCTAGAATGAGACTAAATAATATCAAAATGGTCAAACCAGAATTATCTAACATGGTTGAACAATATCTGATCGGAATGGCTACTCAAGGAAAACTCCCCGGAAAAATCAGTGATGAACAATTAAAGCAAATATTGCTCTCTACACAGCAGCCAAAGCGTGATTTTAAGATAAATCGAATCTAATACAGAAAAAATATAAATTTAGAAAGAAATTCTGTTTGGTCATGAAAGCCGTTGTATACAATGAATACGCACCAGATGATAATTATACTAAAATCCTCAAAGTCCAGGATATAGATGACCCAAAACCAAAATCAGACGAAGTAGTTTTCAAAGTAAAAGCTGCTGCTCTGAATTATAATGATATTTGGGGAATGCGTGGAGTTCCAGTTGCAGTTCCATTACCACACGTATCCGGTTCTGATGCCGCAGGTGATGTTATAGCAGTTGGCGAAGATGTTAAAAATATTCAAGTTGGTGATAGAGTTGTATCCCACTCTAATATGTCATGTAGAGTTTGTAAAGCATGTACTGACGGCCGAGAATTTGATTGTGTTAAGAGAGCCATTTGGGGATTCCAAACTGGTCCAACTTGGGGAGCATTTCAAGAAGTAACTCATCTTCCTGAAGTTAATATTTCAAAAATTCCAGAAGGAATATCCTATGATGAAGCAGCAGCTGCATCTATGACATTGTTGACGTCATGGCATATGCTTGTAGGTAGAGCAAAAATTACTCCTGGGCAAACTGTTCTAATTATGGGAGGAGGTTCTGGAGTTGGAAGCTTTGGAATTCAAATTGCAAAATTATACAACTGTGATGTTATTGCAACTGCAAGTCCAGATAAACTAGACAAATGTTTAGAACTTGGAGCTGACTACGCAGTAGATCATAGAAAAGATGATTGGAGTAAAGAAGTCTTTAAGATTTCAAAAGAACTTGCAAAGAAAAAAGGCGAAGCGCCAGGAATTGATTTGTCATTTGATCATATTGGTGAAACACACTGGAATCAACAATTACAGTTGTTAAAGTATGGTGCAACACTAGTTTCATGTGGTGCAACAACTGGTTATAATGCACAAACTGATCTTAGACATGTATTCTTCAAAGGAACCAACATCTTAGGTTCTACACAAGGAACTAAAGCAGAATTAGATCAAGCTCTCTATTGGATGGGTAAAGGTAAAATCAAAGCTGCAATTGATTCAACATATACATTTGAACAAGCTGCAGAAGCCCACACAAAGATGTTAACCGGAAAAGGTCTCTTTGGCAAAATCTTAATGAAGCCAGAGGGCGTCTAGTCATTTAATGACACAGCTTTTCCGTAGTCTCATTTTTGTTCCAGGAAACAATCAAAGATTTCTAGAAAAAGCAAAGAATCTACAGGCTGATATTGTTTGTTTTGACTTGGAAGATTCGGTACCTGATAATGAAAAAATTAATGCACGAAAACTAATCAGATCTGCACTAAAATCTAGAAAGTCTTACACGTCTTCAATTTTTGTACGTACAAATTCTCCTTCTTCGGGAAAAGTTCCTTCAGATCTTAAGGAAATCATTCAGCATGGTATTGATGGTATTGTTATTCCCAAAGTAAACAATATTCAAGAAATGAAAAAGATTGAAAAAATTTTATCAAAATTAGAAAAAACACGCAAGATAAAACCCCTTCAAATCATTCCTTCAATTGAATCTACAGAGGGAGTAGTAAATGCGTATAATATTGCATCATTTGGAAAACGAATCTCTGCTATGGTTTTTGGCGTTTTTGATTTGCTAAATGATCTGGGAGTAGAATATACAAAAGATTCTGAAGGAGCACAATATTCACGAAGAAAAATACCTATTGATGGACGTGCAGCTGGAATACCTGTAATCGATGCAATTTGGCAGGATCTTAAAGACTCTAAGGGATTGGAAAGAGATTGTAAAATTGGTAAAAGTTTAGGCTATTCAGGAAAAAGTATCATACATCCAGATCAAATTTCTGTTGTACACAAATTATTTCATCCAAATAAAAGTGAAATTTTATGGGCTGAAAAAGTTTGTAAAGTCTATAGTGAATCAACTAAGAAAGGAAAAGGTGCTACCACAGTTGATGGAAAAATGATAGATGAGGTGCACTTTAAACAGGCAAAAGCACTTTTAGAACTTGTAAAATAATCGTTTTCTAATTAATCTTATTCTAATGATTCTATGATTGATCTCATGCTAGTACTTTTTTCAAACATTTTTTCTGTTATTATTCCAGTCACTGTAATTTTTTCTTTTTTGATTTCTATTTTCATCTCATGAAAAACACATTGTAATTTAGATATTTTTTTACTTTCACTAAGTACTTTTCCTGATTCAATAATTAATCCATTAAGAATCAAATTTTCTATTTTTCTATATCCTGATGTTTTAGGAACTTTGGATTCTTTAAGAATCTGTGGTATGGTGTATTCTTTTTCTAAAAGAGACGAGATTATTTTTCTTGTTTCCACTTCACCAAATAATTCTAAAATTAAATCACTTAATTCTGAATTAACTATGGTAGCTAGATATTTGTCTTCTTTCTTCTTCACTTTGATAGTCTTATTCATACAGTCTTTCTCAAGTTTTTTAATATCTAACGTAGAATTTTTTCTAAGGATACTTGAAAACCTATGGAAATGCTCAATTGATAATTTTATTGACATTCCATGCTCTAAAAATAGCTCACGTTCAATTTTCTTTAAAACATCTAATGGAAGGTATGTATCAACCTTTACGCCTAAAATCAATAGTATTGCACCAGAAGATCTAAGATCAACATTATTCATTTTTTGATTGTGACAGATTATGAGAAACTCATTTTAGAATTAAAACAAGAAAACAAACGACTCCAATTACTCATAAACGATTTAATAAAATCAAATGATGAGCTCAAACAAAAATTAGCATACTATGAAAATCCTCACTCCCCACCATCTAGTAATTCCTTACAGTGGAAAAAACAAAAACAAGAGAAAAGACAAAACAGAGATGGAAAATCAAACCGCGGCGGCATACAGGGACACAAGGGTGCAACACAGATATTCATCCCACAAAGAACGACACATCACGAATTATTTGCATGCCCCAAATGTCATGGTACAAACATTACTCAAATTAAACCAAAAAAACGCACCATGGTGAATATTCCAGAACCACAACCATACACGGTAACTGAACACATCTTGCACAGATACAACTGTCAAACATGCAATGTTACATTTCAAAATAATGGCAACTTGCCACCTCAAGGAAGTTTTGATGGTTCAGTGATTAGAAATGTAGTTGACATGTTTTCAAAAAGAATGCCATTATCTATGATCCGAGAATCTTTAGATGAACAACATGGATTGCAAATAAGCAACACGACAGTGCAGTCAATTCTGCAGACAGGACAAGTACTTTTGGAGCCGCAATACGAGCAAATCAGGCATAAAATCAACACATCAGATATAGTAGGATTTGATGAAACTGGATATCCAGTTGATGGAAAATCTGCATGGATGTGGGTTGCAAGAACTGCTACAG
>PFRJ01000069.1 GCA_002788515.1 Nitrosopumilales archaeon CG_4_9_14_0_2_um_filter_34_16
TACCTCCCAAAATATTATACATTATTGAATTATGAATCAATTTTGTACTTCTCAATTCCAATCCAAGAATTGCTCTCAAATGTTGTTCAAATTGTGATGTCTCACTAGACTGTAAAGTATGATGTCCTGAATTATGAACTCGTGGGGCTATTTCGTTAATTACTACGTTACCATCTACAGTTACAAACATCTCTATACCAAAAATACCTGCACCTTTCAACACATTCATTGTTTTTTCTGCAATCTGCTCTGCTTTTTTTGCTATGTCTATAGAAACTCTGGCAGGTGCTATTGTTTCTCGTAAAATATTTTCTTCATGAATATTTTCAACTAGCGGATATGTTTTGATTTGACCTTTTGTATTTCTTGAAGCAATTACCGACACTTCCATACTAAATGGAACAAATTTTTCCAAAAGAAGAGGTTGTCCTTTGAAATAGTCAAATGCTTTTTGAACTTCATTTTCAGAATTAATTTTAAAATTCCCTCTTCCGTCATATGCATCTCTTCTGGCCTTCAACATTGCGGGAAATCCAAATATTTCTAAACCTTTTTTCACATCTTCAATATTTTTTATTTCTATAAATTTTGGAACAGGTATGTTATTTTTATGTAAAAATGATTTTTGTAAGAATTTATCTTGAATAATTTTCAAGGTTTCAGGTGAAGGATTGATTTCAGCTTTGTCTTGAACTGATTTTAAAACATCACTGTCGCCAGATTCGATCTCATAAGTAATTATATCAGATCTGTTTGCCAATTCGATTATGGCATCTTTATCTTTGAAATCTGCAAGGATTTGAGTCGCACCTGCTTGAGATGCAGGACAATTTTCAGTAGGATCCAACACAATTATTTCAGATATCTCATCAGGCATCTTTTTTGCAGCTTCAGTAATCATCATTCCTAGTTGACCTCCACCAATTATTCCAAGAATTTTTGCCATTATGAAAACAATCTTTTTGGATTACAAATATCTAATGCTAGGTGTTTTCTAAGATATCTCTAATAGAATTGTTAATTACTCTCTAGTTTTTTCTATTGTTATGGCATATTCTAAAAAACCACTTGTGGGAATAATTATGGGCTCAAGCTCAGATAGTAGAATAATGCAAGGAGCAGCTGAAATATTAGATGAATATAAAATCAAACATGAAGATCAAATTGTTTCTGCACATAGGACTCCTTCAAGATTGGCAGAATATGCAAAACATGCTGAACAGATGGGCTTCAAAATCATCATTGCAGGAGCTGGGGGTGCAGCCCATTTACCTGGAATGATTGCATCTTATACAACAATTCCTGTCATTGGTGTGCCAATACTAGTTTACAACGATAAGCATCCAAAAAAATCAGACACTTCGAAGTTTTCTGCTTTTGGTGGATTAGACTCATTATTGTCTATCACTGAAATGCCATCTGGCTCTCCTGTCGTTGCGGTAGGAGTAAACAAAGCAAGCAACGCAGGAATCTATGCAATGAAAATACTTGCCAATGAATTTCCAGACTTAAAAAAGAAACTAAAAGAACACAAATCAAATCAACATAATTCAGTCATGAAAGAATCTGATCAGTTAAAAAAAGAAGGTCTTTCAAAATTTGCTAAAAAGAAATTCCAGTAGACTATGTCAGTAAAGTAAACTCTATTTTTTTACTTTTCAGTGCTTCAATTAATGATTCTGCCTGTTCTTTTCCCTGTGTTTCAAGACTTAAAGTTACTCCTGCAGAGCCTGCACTGATTCCAGAGCTTAGTCTATCATGAACCACTTCTACAATATTTGCATTAGCCAAAGTAATCTCATCCACAATTTCTTTAAAGGCACCAGGTCTGTCTGGAAGTATTATGGATAATTTCAGTAAACGACCCATAGCAGCAAGCCCTTTATCTACTATTTGACCCAAGAGATACATATCCACATTTCCACCTGCTAGGATTGCTACAACTTTTTTTCTAACAGATGATTTTTTGGAAATAAGATATGCCAAGCTTGCAGCACCTGCAGGTTCAACTACAAATTTCATTCGCTCCATTAGTAAAAACATGGCCTTTGTAATATCTACATCATCAACTAAAACAATATCGTCTACTAATTCCTTGATTATTGCAAATGTTAACTGCCCAGGAACTTTTACAGAAATACCATCTGCAATAGTTCGTTCTCCCCCACTAGCAGTTATTGCTCCTTGTTTAATTGAATTATACATCGAAGGAAATGATTTTGATTGAACACCAATTACTTTGATTTGAGGATTTTTTTCTTTTATGGCAATTAATGTACCTGCAGCTAATCCTCCTCCACCGATTGGAACATAAATTTCATCGACATCTGGCAAGTCTTCCAATATTTCAAGTCCAATTACTCCTTGTGCTGCAATTATTTGTGGATCATCAAAAGCATGTATCATAGTTGCGCCAGTTTCTTTTGCAATTTCTTTTGCTTTAGATGATGATTCATCATAATTTATTCCCTCTAATATCACATTTGCACCATAACCTCTGGTGGCAGCAACTTTTGCAGGTGATGCATTTTTTGGCATTACAATAGTACATGGAATTTTTTCTAGTGATGACGCAAATGCTACTCCCTGTGCATGGTTGCCTGCGGATGCTGCAACAACACCATATTTTTTCTCTTCATCTGATAGTGATTTTATCTTAAAATAAGCTCCACGAATTTTAAACGAGCCGGTTTTTTGTTGAAACTCTGCTTTTAGATATATGTCTGATCCTGTAAGTTCACTAAATGTTGGTGAATGTATTAGAGGTGTTTTTTTTATCTCATTACCTCGTAATGAATTGGCCTTTACTATTTCATCATATGACGGATTCATTGGAAATGTTGCTAATGATTTGGTGTATTTGACTTCTTCTATACTAAAATTACATTTTTTGTCAAATTTTATGCGTAATTTGTGAGGAATGCCTAAATAGTTCAAAAATAGGTTTCAAAGCATATCAAGGGATCCGGAACTCCCCTTTGAGAAGGATTTCTCATTTTCCGGTTCCTTGGTTTAATTATGATTTAATTATTATCTCAAGTTCATCTAATCTTTTCAAAATATTTGTCCTTACAGAATCCGGGATTTTTCTTGCATCAAACAATCCTTCGCGATTATTATTTTTGATAAATTCTAAATCCAATGTTAACAAACACCCTTCTTCACCTGCAACTAATCTTGGATCATCAATTAAAATTGACGATGTCTGATAAGTTTCAAGTAAAAGAGAATCAAGTTCTGCAAACAATTTGTTTTTCTCCTCAGACAATTTTTGAAAATCAATGCCTGCATCTTTTTGAATTTCTGTGAAAACTTTTTCTCGAAATTCATCATTTTCATAAAATACCTCAAATAGTTTCTGATGATCAAAATCTTTGTATCCCATTTCTTTGAGTTTATTCAAAACAATCTGATCACTGTTATTTGCCAATTGCTCTTCTTTGTTTTTTGTTGAATCCACAATAACTGCCAATTCTTTTTGACAATCAATTACACGCTGAATTGGTTTATAGTATAATAAAACGTGGAATTGTAAAGAAAGATGACCTGATAGCAGATAATTCCCTTCACGTATCTCAAATTTTGTAAAAACCCTTCGGATATCTTGGTTGTTGGATGTAGATACATCTTGTAAAGACCAGCCTTGTAAATAATCATTAATTTTTTGAAAATAATTTGTGACTAGTTTTGGATCAAATGTTTTTTGTTCTGTAATTGTAGAATCCCCCATCATGACTTTCACATCAAACATTTTTGTCAAATCAGTCATTTTTGAAAGATATGATTTTTGGATGGATTCATTTTTCTGATTTAATAGTTGAATAAACTCATTGGGAGATCTTGAACCTAGTCGCACAAAAAATTACAACTAGTTACTCTCCTTAAACCTTCATCAAAATCTAAATAGATAAAAGTCCCATTTTAGGCATGAATAAATCTAAAATTACCTGTGAAAATTGCAATAATGATATTACGGAATACTACCATGATGGATATAAGGGGAAAAGAGGCAAATGTCCTAATTGTGGAGTTGATTTTCCTTTAGAATAAGAGAGGATTCCATGGTTAAAACAAATAAAGAAAACGCAGATGTAGAACAAACCAATAATGTCGTAGATATGTTACTTAGTAAAAATCCCAATCAAACAATAGATTCTGAGACCATGATTTTAGATACACAAAAACGTGTTTGGGGTGCACTCAAAAAAGGATATGAATATTCGGGAATCATTAATGATTCAGATAAATTTCTGAGAAAAAATGTTTTTTTAAAATTAGATATGGTGGTGCTCTACGTAGATCTTGTTGGTTCAACTACAATGACGTTGGAAATGCCTGCAGAAAAAATTGCAATAATTGTAAGTTCATTTTCACAAGAAATGGCAGCAGTCATCAGACAACATCAAGGATATGTTTTAAAATTTGTAGGAGATGCAATCATTGGGTATTTTATTGGTGAAAATAATGGTTTACTTGCAGCAGATAATGCCGTAAATTGTGCAAAATCAATGCTAACCATAATTCAAAAAGGCATAAATCCAATTCTAAATCAATATGATTATCCAGACTTAATGGTAAAAATTGGAGTTGATTATGGACAAAACATTGTAGTTAGATATGGTGCAGATGTAGAGAAATCTCATGTAGATTTAATGGGACCTGCAATGAACATTGCATCAAAAATTCAAAACATGGCAAAACCAAATCAAATTTTAATTGGAAGTGACGTATATCAAAGATTACATCCAAGTTCACAGAAAGAATTTACACAAATAGTGTGGAAAAATAATGAATGGAGATATCGCTCTAGAGTAACAGGTGAGATTTACAATGTGTTTGAATTTAACGGCTAACCGAGTCTAAATATTAAACAGTAAATTTGTCAGGACACTCTACGTGTTCATAATGGTGTTCGGTGAATTTTTCTCTAACCACGTAAATTACAATTTTATGTAGATCTTTTTCTTGAATGTCCTTTTTACATTTCAGACATGATTTTTTTGATTCATACATGTGTAACAGCGATCAAAATTAGGAATCTATAAGGATCTGCGATCAGCTCAAATTGAGCAAAAACAACTCAGATTTAACTAAAGAGTATATCAAACGACTAAAGCAAGCCACAAATATGGCAAATACGGACAAATTATGTTGGATAGTTTCGCAATAAAACATTTGCAGGACCTATATGGATTGAATCCAAATATCCCTCACATGGCGTTCCAATTCCCAAGATTGCCACCCGGATTAACTAATCCCATGTTTAAAGTTCACAAGAATCCAATGAAAGAACAGTTTTTTCAAAATGCAGATACAATTAATCAAAAATTACAAGGATTTCAACACATGTATCAACAATATGCATCAGGATTACTCTCAATGAACTCTAATGTAATTCCACCAGGGCATCCACTATACACTAGACAAAATTCTATAGAAATGCTTCAAAACCAAAATGA
>PFRJ01000002.1 GCA_002788515.1 Nitrosopumilales archaeon CG_4_9_14_0_2_um_filter_34_16
CAAATCTGGGAAGAACAGGTAAAATCTGTCATGAATTTCTTGGACATTAATCCATAAACTAGATTATGAGAATGGAAAAATGAAATCTGTAATAATTATTACAATATTTGGTATTTTTATTATTGGGAATTATTTTATTTCTGATTCTTTTGCAGTAGATTTTACTGATAGTACTGGATATTCTGCCAGTTGGGCAAAGGGCTCTGGATATTACACTGTATTACAAAAATGTGATGCATTTACTGGTGATTATTCTAGAGATGCGAATTGGTGTATGGAATGGATGGCATATGTTTTAGATCAAGGTGTTGAAAACTTTCCACAAAGCACACAAGGTACAATTTCATCAAGCGTTACTCATAGTGTTTCACAAAGAGTGTGTGAAGAAAACAAACTTTGTGCGGTTTCAGGAGATTATCTGAAATACAGGACTTGGGATACATATGATGAGTCTTCAGAAATAGCAATCGTGGAATTTAAAGAAAAGATCAATGAGGATATAATCAGAGTATTCGTTGATGGATTTGGGAGTAAACCATTAACATACAATCTTAATCTAAAAACAGGAATTGAAACACATGATGAATACACTGGTGTCAATAGACCTTTTAATTTACTTGAGCCAATTCCTATGAAAATTGGTCAGAAAGTTTCTCAAACCTTTGTGGGTTACTACGATACAAACATAGAGGCTGAACGAGTTGCAAATCTCAAAGAATTAGGATTACCAATAGACATAGAAAGAACAATTATGGCAGCAGACGCTGATTTGGAAAATGGAGACATTGGAGTATATGCCTATGACAAGGAAACAGGAATTCTAATCACACATGCTGAAAAATATCAATTGGAGGGAAAAGAATACAATTCAGGAGCGGCACTAATTGAAACAAATATTTTTTCAGTACCTACAATTATTGACTCTAAAACAAAGCAATCAAATGAAGAAAAAATGGAAATTATTCAGCCCAACAAGGCAAAACCAGAACAGGAGATAAAGCAAGAGTCTGGAACAAAACTTTCAGACCCTGCTGCAGATGCTCTTGTGGCCTTTGTTATTTTAGGAATATCTGCTATAATCATAGGATTATTCATAGTTAGACGAAAGATGAAAAAGGCCAAAATGCAAAAGATAAGAGATTCCGAATGGAAGGGAGTGTAAATGGAACAAGAAAGAATCGACTGGACATTAGAGATAATTTCACAGCTAAAAGAAGAAGGGATTGGGGATAAAAGAAAATTAGATGAAATTCAGAACCAACTAGAAAATAATTTCGAGATATCAGACAAGGATTCTAAATATCTGAAAAAACATTATGAAATTTTGGAAAAGAGAGAACAGAAACAAAAATCAAAGGTTTGTGCTAGGTGCAGTAAAACATTAGGATTTATGAAATATTCGCCAAAAGAATACTCTGGATATAAAGAGAAATTGTGCGTAGATTGTGTTACTATCATAACTAGAAATCACAAATCATTTGAAGGAAAATATGAAGAAGGTACATTGGGTTTAAAATCTGGAACTGGTATTGAACTACATCTGAATAATTTTGATGGTGGAAGCATTGTCATACTTTCAAAAAAAGACTTTTTTAAATTTGCCATTGAAAACATGAAATCATATCAACAAATTGAATTAGAAAAAGAATCAATGGCTAAAAAAATCATTACTGCAGGAATGAAAGAAACATCAAAGTCAGAGAATTTGGAAATACTATTCAATGATAAAACAGTATCAGATCACAGAATCCTGTTAAAAATAAAAGATCTTGAAAAGGCAATGATACAGATTTTTGAATTAAAGAAATTCTCAGATGTAAAACCAGTTCAAATAACACACGAATCAGAAGCAACACTAAATCAACAGGAGGAAAAACCAGAACAACTAAACAACAAAGTTGAAAGTGAATTGGGTAGAATCATAAAACAGACTCCAACTGCACAGTATTACGGAGGTCACAAAGCATATCTTGCAGGAGGCACGTTTGGTGATGCTCAAAACGGCATACTAATTCTAACTGAAAAATATCTGATTTTTACCAAAAATGCAATGAGAGAATCAAAGAAATGGAGAATTGTGATTCCATTAGACAAAGTCATCCTAGGTGACTGGAAGATTGATGAAAAAGTTAGGCGTAAAAGTATGGCTGGAGGAGGAGTAGGATTTGGGTTCTTTGGTGGTGCAGGTACTATTCATGATACAGGAAAATCCCACGATATTATAGTTCCATATGTAGATGAGAACGGAATAGAACAGGCTCCAAGATTCGGAGTGTCATCTCTGACTGGCAATGCAATAAGAGAATGGGCTAAACTAATCTATGATGTTCTTGTAAACATACAAAAACAAAAGAAACCTGAACCTGAAAAAATAGAAAGTGTTGAAACAGAAAATAAAGTTGAGGATCCACTGAAAGTTTTGAAACTAAGATTAGCCAAAGGTGAAATAACAAAAGAAGAATTTGAAGAACTCAAAGAATTAATTGATTAATTCTATCAAATCTACTCACATAAAAAATCATTTTGTATAATCCATAGTTAAACCAAAAAATGTCATACAGTTATTCTATAGGATTTTTATCATACAAAATTTCTATAGGGAATTTTCTATAGTGAATTGGATAATCATCATAAACTTTATAATCTTGCATAACATATAACATTTAAGCAAAAAAATATTTTAGAATTTTATATTGTTACAAAAAATGCAAACATTTAGATCAGGGAATTTGTTTGAAAAACACATTGATAAAAAATAATTTTACAACAACATACACAGCAATTCAGAAAATATGTGATAGTCATATGGAGAATGAATTGTAATGAGCATTCCAACTGTTGCTGAAATGGATAAAGCTGATGACCCTCAAGGTTATGAATTCTATGCAAAACAAATCATGAGTGAATTTAGTTTCAAAACATTAAGAGATACTGAAGAAATTTTGATTTATGAAAATGGAATTTACAAAAGTGGTGCAGAGACATACATTAAACAAAGATGTCAAGACATAATTCCAAAATGCATTATAAACAAAATAAAAGAGGTAATTAATACAATTAAAAGATGCACATATGTTTTAAGAGAAGATTTCGATAGTAACCCAAACTATCTTAATTTACGAAATGGAATTCTTAATTTAACAACAGGTAGAATTCAAGCACATTCTCCGAAACATCTCTTTAGAATACAACTTCCTGTCTCATATGATCAAAAAAAGGGTCCAGTTAAATTTATGAAATTTCTGATGGAAACACTACCAGATGTAAGAAACAGAACCAATGCAATAGAGGCATTTGCATATACATTGCTCTTAGACCTAAAACTGGAGAAAATGATCATGAATTTAGGGGGAGGCTCTAATGGTAAGAGTACCTTTTTGAGCATAATCGAGATATTTTTAGGTGCAGATAACGTCTCAAATACCTCAATTCATGACCTAGTATCAAATCAATTTGCAAAATCTCGATTAGACGGAAAAATGGCAAACATCTATGCAGATATTTCAAAAAGAGAGCTTCCAGAACTGGGTGCTGTGAAGGCCTTGATAAGTGGAGATTCTATTGATGTTGAGAGAAAACATCAGAATTCATTTAAGATAAAAAATACTGCAAAAATGATCTACTCTTGTAATGAATTGCCAGAGATTGGAGAGAGCTCTCATGCAGTATATCGTAGATTGTTACTAATTCAGTGGAATAGTCAATTTATACATCAAAAAGGCAAAAATGACATTAATGTAGAAATGTTAAACAAACTAACAACTGCCAGAGAACTCTCAGGAATTTTGAATCTCTTGATTAAGGTTGCACAGAGATTAAAAAGAAACGGAAAATTCACATACGACACAAAGCCATCAGAACTTCAGAAAACATGGTCACTCAAATCTGATCCAATAGGAAAATTTCTTGAATCTTGTGTTGAAAAAGATTTGGAAACAAAAATACCTAAAGTGAAACTATTTGATGCATTTACAAATTGGTGCAAAAAAAATGAGATTACTCCAAAGTCTGAAAAAGCATTTAATGCAAAGGTAACTGAGATTTTTGAAGTTTCTCCTACTACTGGAAGAATAGAAGGTAAACCTACAAAAATTTGGCATGGTCTGAAAATACTGGATGAGGTTACTAGTGATACCACTGTAACTACTCTAATTTCTTAAAGACAAAGAAGAGAAGAAGATATACAAATAGATTACATGGTTACACTAGTTACAATTCTATATCAAATTAATTATGAGCTTCTTTATTAGTTGGAAAAATATTATTTTTCTTGATCATGACTTACAGTCTAGAAGACATTGAACTAATGATTACAAATCTTCCCAGAAACGGAGTATTACCTAGTCTTGATGAATGTTATCTTCCTCAAAGAAGACATATCAAGGCCGGAGGCCAACGCCTTTCTATTCCTACAAGGCCACGCAAGATCGTGAACTGTTTGACTGAGCATTTTCAAGATAATCCAATACCTTCTGGTGATCTAGATTCGTATTGGCAAAACTCCAATATTCCTTATTTCGTGTATGATTTACTTAGAACATTTCAAGCTGATTCAGATGTTAAAAGATTAATGCAGATTCCAAATATTAAATTGCTCAGATAGGAACGAATGAACTAAAAAACTCAAAAGTAGAATTTTTCATCGAAATTCAGAATTATATTAGTGAGTCATGCGTACGTCATGCCTAGATACGTTAAAGGTACGTCAGTATTCATTGTAGTATTCTTCATCGTAGTATTTTGAAACATGATCAAATGTTTCTTCATCATCTAGTTCATCCTTTTTCTTCTTTTTTGCTTCCAAGGCACTCCGTTGTACGGAGATTCTCTAAATTAAGACTAGGTAATTATCATAATTTATGATTATAATGTGTTTAGAATCTAAAATACATCATGTTGTAATCTTACTGTTTAAGATGAACTATTGTGATTAATATTCAATAATAAATATCATCCACATATTCGATAAATTTTCATCATGATTAAAAAAGACTATTTTTTTACCATCTATTGTTATGCTATTTTCACTTTTTCCTTCCTTTAATGTTTCTATTACCCAAGGCATGAATACACTACCTGTCTCCTCTTTCCATTTTTCTATTGGTATGAGTCTATGATGCGCTTGTGCTAGAACCCATAATGCACTACTAAAAGAATCTTGATTTAACTGATATTCAGTAAGCACTATTACTTTGCTAATCCCTAAATCATTTTCTGATAGTTGAAGTATTCCTATCACAGAAGGATCAGAATCAGCGTATATTTGATATGTAATCTTATTTTCACCCTCTTCATTTTTCACTTTTCTATCTTTCAGAGACAAATCAAAATACGGTACTGGTCCATGTGTAATCTTTTCAACTATCTCGTTTTCTGTAGGTAATTGTTTCCGTGTATCTATGATTCTCGTTTCTGGATTTATTGAACTACTATTATCATTCTGTGGAATTACTATGATTCCTTTCTCAACAAGGAATTGTAATGCACTGATAAACTCACTA
>PFRJ01000097.1 GCA_002788515.1 Nitrosopumilales archaeon CG_4_9_14_0_2_um_filter_34_16
TAACGGTACCATCGTCTCAGGCACAAACTCTACAGGAATCCCAGTTAACGGTACCATCGTCTCAGGCACAAACTCTACAGGAATCCCAATAATACTGCCAAATGCCACAGAATCCTGGAAATTTGATACCCAAGTTAACGGCTCACGCTTTATTGGTGATGTCTACATCAAAGAAGCTGATTCTAGCCTAATTTTGGACGGTGAGGGATATCTCTCAAATAATGGAAATTCAACTAGTGATATCTCAAACATTTCAATTACTGCCTGGGTAAATCCTGATTATTCTGCAGGATCAGCAGAATTTACAGTAATTTCAAAGGAAAAATCATTTGCTTTAACCATTAACAACAATGTTGCACCACAAAAAATTGCCAAATTTGCAGTATTTGATGGAATTAAATGGCATACTGTAGAAACTTCCACACAAATTGGTAATGATTGGTCTCATATAGCTGCAACATTTAATGGTACATCACTTTCAATTTACACAAATGGTACAATATCTAATGTAAATGAATCAGTTGAAACAATTTCAATGACAATACATGGTGAGCTGAAACCAAAAACAATTGAAACTATTAGTTCAACGTCAGATGTGATCATAGGTGCATCACTTGAAAATCAAAGAACAATAGATGACGTAACAAAACAATTCCATGGTGAAATAAAAGAAGTTAATGTATTTAATGTATATCTTACTGCAGAACAAGTTGCAGAAATTTATTTACAAACATTACCATCTATTCAATCATTATACAATAAAACAATAACACCAATCATAGAAGAGAAGCAAACCGTAATCATTGATATACTTGCACCAAAAATTATTACAAATTCTACAAATGTTAATGGTACAAATATTGATTTATCAAATGTGAACGGTACACAAATTGATTCAATAAATGCAACAAATAATATGATTACATTTAATGATACACAAAATTATATTCCAATTAAAGAAGAGTCATTAAATCAAGAACTTGACAGACTAACAATCTCAACATGGATTAATCCTGATTATTCTGCAGGATCAGCAGAATTTACAGTAATATCTAAAGAAAGTTCATTTGTTCTTGGCATAAATAATATTCATTCACCAGAAAAGGTTCCAACATTTGCAATATTTGATGGTATTACATGGACAAAGATTGTTGGCAAAACACAAATCAATGATTGGGCACATCTTGTTGCAGTAATTAACGGAACAGAAATTTCATTATATCTAAATGGTATCTTAGAGGTATCTGCTACTCTTCCTAATTCATTTGTAATATTGGATGGCGAGGTATCTCCAGTATCAGCTGATGTTGCAGAAAATGATTCTGATGTGATCATTGGTGCATATCTCAATACGCTTAGAAGCAAAGTATCTCTTTCAAACCACTTTTCAGGCACTATAGACGACGTTTTAATCTACAAAGAAGCACTTTCTAGCACCCAAATCAATGAAATCTACTCAACATACCTTACACCTTCTGAAGACCATAAAATTCCATTTGAATCACATTTGTTATCTTTTACAGACTCAGTCACTGTATTTGTTAACAATGAACTTGTATCTGATACAATCTATGTTGCACCAATTAATCCTGAATCTGAAAAACCATCAATTGCACAATCACTCTCATTTTCAGATTATGTAACTTACAAGGTTAATGGATCTGTAAATGATGTATCAGTTGAAGTAGTGATATTTTCTGATGTAGTCATAGCCACAATAATTTCAGCTCAAGCAATAATGGAACAAGATAATTTAACCATCATCGATTCTATGTCTTTATCTGATGTAGTCATAGCTACAGTAATTCCAAATAATTCAATAATCGAGGAAAATGACGCATTAACAATTTCCGAAACATTATCTTTCGATGATTCTATTTTAATAACATTAAATGGACAAAATATTGTTAATCTTTCTGAATTATTACAATTAGATTCATCACTTTTACTATCTGATGATACTGAAACATCTAGTAGTATTACAGACATACAATTAGGACATGGTACAATTGAAATTAACAAACCAGTAATTTGGACACATAATGTAACATTCCATAATAACACTGAATCACTTGCAATGGAAATTCCAGCCGATGCAGAAATTCTTATGATCAAAACACATAATGGTACATCAGAAACTATAATCTTTGACTCCAATGATTATTCTACATCAAATGTAAACTATACTGGATTATATGATGATGATGATATTTCAGAAAAAGATCTAAAGAAATACTTTAGATTAATCGATTCAATCCAAACCATTGAAACAAAAATCAACAATACAAGTGAAAAAATTGCATATTATGCAAATCTTGATACTGCAAAAGCACACAAAAAGCTTGACAAATTAACTGATACACTAGATAAGTTAGAAGTTAAATTAGAAAAGAAATTAGATAATCTTCCTACCAATGTATCGCTTGCTTCTCTAAAACAAATGGATGAAATGTTACAAAAAGACAAACCTCTCAAAGTTTTACTTCTTAATCACACTGATCCAAATATTGAATTAACATTTACAACACCTGCAGCATATACTGTAGAACAAAATAACTCTACAAATGACAAATTTGACAAAAAGATAACAGTTGCCCATCAATCTGCACTACATTATTCTAATGTTACAACATATACTGATATTCCTGAAAATCTTGTTATTGGTGGTACCAATTTTAAATTATTCTGGAATATTGACAAAAACCTCTTAACTACAAACTCTACTGACCTCTTAACTACAAACTCTACTGACCTCTTAACTACAAACTCTACTGACCTCTTAACTACAAACTCTACAGACAAGATTAGAGTAGATGTAACAAATGATCCAAGATTTGCAGTAGAATTTGTAGATACTGATGGAAATGGAATTGTTGACAGAATGCAATGGGTTGTACCACAACTATCTGAACAAGAATTTGATATTGAAGCAGATCTTGAAATTATTAATGTTCAAAGCTATCCTGCAGTAGGTGGAACATGGAAAGTTAAATTTACAACAAATGGTACTGCCAATTTAACTATCACTGCTATTAATGGAACAACATTTGGTACTGCATCCCCAGATGATCTTTTGTTCTTGGAACTAAACAACGGTACTCATAAACTAAATCCAACATTTAATGGTAATTCCATTACATATTACAACTATTCCAGCACTGCAGAAGGATTTGAAGAATCTGAAGTATTAACTCCATTCAAACACCACTTGATGTTTCAATTTGGTAACAAGACTGTATACGCAAACAACAGTGCATTTGTTCCAAATGGACCAAAATCAATTCTCTTGTTTGGAGATCCTATAGTTCTTGGTGTTCCTGACACTCAAGATGATCTGGCAATCTCCAATGCTGTAATTCCAGGTTGGGATGAAATAGCTGATAGACAAGATTCAATCTTCACTCATGCTCATACTGGTGGCGGATGTAATAGTATAGATGATTCTTGTACAGAAATTCAAGTCTCAGATGCGGGAACATACAGAGTTAATTACGGATTAAGTATTGATGGTGGAATTACTGCAAATAGATACCAAGCAGTTTCATTTGTACAAAATGACACTGATGGTGTTGGAGGTTATACTACTGGCAAAGGAATCTCATGTTTTGATTCTGCATATAGAAGATCAGTTGATAACAAAAACACCGAAGTTTTCTCTGGTGAGTGTTTAGTAGATCTTCAAGCAAATGGAAAAGTCCGTGTTGGTTTATCAAAAATAAGCTCTCTTACGGGTTCTGGCGCTTTCACATTTGCAGATAATGAAAACTGGTTCCAGATGGAAAAAGTCGTAAATCCAATAATTTCACTCAGAAAATCTGGCACTTCAGTTACAGTTACCAGCACTAGTGCTGAAATGACTTTTAACAATACTGATATTGTAAAGCAGGATACTAGCGCATTCACATTTACTGAACCTAGTGTAAACTGGGGTGATACTACACAACAAGGAACTGCAACTGCTACTAACTGGCTTAGATGCATGGGTGGAACATCTCCTAACATTAACGGAATGGTTCTTGAGAGTGCTTCTGTATCTTCAACAGCAGGTAGTGGAAATGCTAGAATTGCTGTTTATCAAGGAGGATCTTTGAGTGATCCACAAGCTGCAACATTGGTATGGGATGGTGGAATTATAAATGATGAAGCAGGATTTGTTACTAAATCCGGCGCATCTGCACCACTAGCTGCAAATACGCCTACCTGGATTTGTCTTAAAGACAATGACAGTAATTTCAACGTTCATTACAACACTTCACATGATTCTTCCTCTAATTTCCAAAGCGGATTAGGTAGATGGGCAGCATCTGGTTTGAGCACAGATGAAACTGTTGCATATCCATCAAGTCTTGCAGGCGGTGGAACATCATTTAGTAATTTCTGGTACTCATTTTATCTTACCTATCGTGCACCAGGACACCTTACAGTAGATCAAGATGGATTGTACAAAGTATCTTACAGTGCACTTTACAATGATCCTACATTTGATAGTTCCAGAGCAAGTATAATTGGAAAAATCCAAACAAACAACACTGGCTCATTTGTTGATAATGTATACGGTGGAAGTGTCACATACAACAGAGATGAAGGTGGAATTAACTATTCTGCACTATCATCTTCTACAATTCTAGAACTCAACAAAGATGATGAAATTAGATTCATGTCAACTGATGAAGGAACAAGAACTTCGTTTGCTACTAACTATCATCTTGACGTCGAGTATCTCGGAACCACTTCTGAGGCAAATACTTTGAGAATTTACAATTCTGCTGGAGGTCTTAACCTTGACGATCCAAATGATGTTCTAATTACATGGAATAAATCCGATGAGATAGGCAGTCACTTCACATTTACTGGTGATAGTTCACCTACTAGTGAAATCACAATAAAAGCTGACAGTCTATATCATATTGCATATGGAATTGATGCTACACATACTGGATCTTCTGGTGATAGATTTGCACAAAAAACTAGACTACAAATTAACTCAGGCAGTGGATGGAATGACGCAAAGGCATGTTTCGGTGATGGCTTTTCAAGAGGTACTGCTAATGCTAATAATCATTGGACTTCCACTGCAGCAACAAGTTGTATGCTTGACTTGAAGATAGGCGACAAACTCAGAGTAGTAAGTAAAAGAGTAGGAGATGAACTTACATCTACTAATGTCAACACAACAGCCAATGAAATCTATCTTACAATCCAAAGTTTATCGATTAGCAATCCCCCACTACAAGATTCTTTATCACTTGGTGATTTGGTAAAAGCCTTTGTAGTTAAGAACAAGCAAGAACAATTATCTTTCTCTGATACTGTTACAGCTACAAAGGACGCAACAGTAACATTAACTGAAGCATTACCTTTAGATGATCCTCTTATAGTTGTAGACAAAGACGGTCAAGTGCTAGTTAGCCTTGATGAGTCATTTTCATTATCTGATGCACCAATCACAA
>PFRJ01000100.1 GCA_002788515.1 Nitrosopumilales archaeon CG_4_9_14_0_2_um_filter_34_16
GATTCTGCAATTGCAATTAGAAAAATTACAAGGCAAGGTTGTGATAGATTCCTTAATTCAGCAATGAAATGGGCAAAAGAATACAACATGAAAAAAATGGTTGCAATCACTAAAAGAAATATTCTAAAACAGACAGATGGGATTTTTTGGAGTTCATCTCAAAAAGCAGTAGAAGGAACCGATGTAGAACTGTCTGAAATTTACATCGATAATATGGCTCAGCAAATGGTTGTAGCACCAGAGCAATTCAATGGTTCAATTCTAGTTAGTACAAATTTATTCATGGATATTATTTCAGAATTAGCTTCTGGATTAGTAGGATCTATTGGATTAATTTATTCTGCAAATATGGGGGACAGTTTTGCAATGTTTGAAGCTGCACATGGAAGCGCACCTCAATTTGCAGGACAGAATAAAGTGAATCCTACTGCAACAGTTCTATCAGGAGCTTGGATGGCACAATATCTTGGTGAAACCGAAATTAGAGATGCAATATTTTCTGCAACTGACCAAGTAATCAACGAGGGAAAAACAGTAACATGGGATATTGGAGGTAATGCATCAACAACACAGATGACTGATGCAATCATTGTATATGCTAAAGAAAAATTACGAAAATAACTAGTTAATAGCTTCAATCAAAATTAATTCTTCAAAGAAAAGTTTCTTTTTTGCCATAATTCTAGTTTTCAAGCCTAATTTTTGGGCATAATCAATTAATTTTTGATAGTTAGATAGAGATGAGGTTATGAAAACAAACTTGCCGTTTTTTTCCAGGTTGTTTATCAGGGAATCAAATATTTTTTTTGGAATTTCAAATCCTTCTGCGCCGCCATCTGTTGCAACATCCAAAATTTCATCAGTGGCCAGATAAGGCAAATTGCAAACGATAAAATCAAATTTAATTTTTAATGCGTCTGAGCCATTACAACAAACAATATTTTCTGTTTTGTAAGTTTGCTGTCTTAACACATTATAATTAATATCAGTACCAACTACAAATGAAAAGTTCTTTGAAAGTAATTTTGTCAAATATCCAGAACCACTGCCGACATCTAAGGCTAAATTTCCTTTTTCATTCTCAATATTATCTACAATAAAAAAAGTATCCTCAGAAGGAGGATACTCATCGTTACTCGAGTATTTGGTTTGCAAGATTGATTATTTCATCTCCAGAAAGATCATCTACTCGTTTGTCTATACTAGTTTCCTTGTTGAATTGTTTTAAAATATTTTTAACAGTTTTCCTCCTATATGAAAAAATCTTGTTAATTGTTTGAATTAGATCTTTTGTGAGATTATTTTTTTTAATAATTTTTAAAATCACAGAGTCAATTTTAGGAGGAGGAGAAAAGTTATTTTTTCCCACTTTTGATACAAGTTTGATATCAAATGCATTAGTTGCAATTATGCTTATTGCTTTTCTTTTCTTTGATGCAGTTGCAAGTAGTTTTTCTGCAAATTCTTTTTGTACCATTATCACACCATGGGAAAAAGATGTTTGGGCAAGCCACTCAATTGCATCTTTACTCTTAGAATAAGGTAGATTTGATACAAAAATGGTAAAATGGTCCTTTTTCTTGAATCCGTCACCAGATTTTAAAACAAGATTATCAATATGAGAAAAAGCCTGTTTCGCTTTTTTGACAAGACTTTCATCAATATCAACAGAAATTACTTTATCAGCTTGTTGACACAGTAATGGAGTTAAGACTCCCAATCCAGTTCCAATTTCATATACAACATCATTTTTTGTGATATCAGCCTCAGAGACAATGGATTTGGCTATGGAATTTGAGTTGAGAAAGTGTTGTCCAAATTGCTTTCGCTTTATCATCTCTTTACAAAGAGATTCATTCTGCTTTCTCCAGTAATCTCATGAATAATTCGTTCTGAAATATGTTTAATTGGTTCTTTGAATCCTACACGTTCTTGTAAATCATGATAACTTTCGAATTTTTTCTTATCTCGTTCTTCAAGCATATTTTTCATGTATGTCTTTCCAATCCCAGGAATTAACTCTAATGCATGAATTCGTGGCGTTAGTGGCCGTGCATTATTCAAATATTCTACAAATTTTGATTCATTATTGGTCACAATTTTTTGTACCACAGATTCCAATTCACTTTGAGCAGATGATGAAATTTTATCATATTCCATTTTACCCAATACAGACAAAACTTTGGTGCGTCCTTCTTTTCCAATGTAGATTTTCTCACCTATCTCAAATGTAGAGTTTGGAATTCCAAGAATTTCTAAAATAGTTAACCTGTCTTCACCTATTGCTGTGATTATGATTCCTTCTCTTCCTCGTACAGTAGATGATTTCCCTCTAGAGTTAAAGTCTAGAACATATGCATACTCCTCATACTTTCTAGGTGGGATTTGTGCCCGATGCAAAATAAAATACTCCTAAAAGATTACGAATGCTCCTTAATTATTTTGAGCATTTTTTCTAGGGTTTCTGCAAGAATTAGTTTTTTCCAACCAAATGTGAAAGAACGTAATTCAGCTAAACTTGTAGGTCTAATGTTAACAATTTCAACAGCTTCATCTTCAGTTAACTCACATTCTTTAACAAGTCGCTTTTTCATTTCCTTTGCATCTTTTGAATCAGTAGATACAAATTTTGAAACATAGTCATATGTCCAACGTTGTATTTGATCCATTTCTTCTAGATCAACTTTACCTAAAATTTCTTTAACTTCTGAAAGAGAAATTGCTTGTTTCTTTTTTACTTCTTCCATGCTATACACCGAATGGTTTAATGTGATCCAATCTAGTGATTAAGGTTTTCGATTTATCACCTAATTTTACATCAAGTGTGATAGCACGTCTACCAACATTTGTGATGACACCTACTTTACCGTGGTATCGTCTGTGTGGTAATCCTTTATGCTGTCTAGGATCAATGATGACAAGTGCTTGTTGACCCTCTTGGTATTCACGTAACAAGAATGACACTCCTCTAGGGGCATCTTTCTTCATAACAGATCTAGACTTGTGTTTAAATCCGTGTGAACGGCCATGGGATTTCTTAGTTGCCATGAGTGTAAAATCTTTGAAAGCCCTATTTTAAGACTTAGAACAGTATTTTGTGAAATTAGCCTATAAGATCAGTTCTGAGTTGACCGCAAGCAGCAGAAATCTCAGTGCCTTTTTCGATACGAATGGTACAATTTACACCGGCATTTGACAATATTCGTTCAAATTTATGGATACTCTCTTCTGTTGGACGACTAAAATCACCTGCTGTGGGATTGATCGGAATTAAATTTACGTGAGAGCCGTTTCCTTTCAAAAGATTAGCGAGTTCCATTGCAGTTTCGGGCGAATCATTAATTCCTGCCATAAGCGCGTATTCAAATGTTACACGCCTACCAGTTTTCTTAAAATAATTCCTTCCAGATTCAATGATATCTTCTACAGAATTAGGACTAGCTGTAGGAACTAGTTTTTTGCGTAACTCATTATTTGGAGCATGTAACGATATTGCAAGACCAATTTGGAGATCTTCTTCAGCTAGTCTTTCTATTCCAGATTTAATACCGATAGTAGAGATAGTTATGTGTCGTTGACCTAGTCCAAAACCTCTATCATGTGTTAAAATTTTTACAGCTCGAATCATTTCATCATAATTTGCCATCGGTTCGCCCATGCCCATAAAAACTAAATTTGTTACATGTTCTCCTCGTTGTTGTAAAATTTCTGCAAAATGAATTACTTGGGACACAATATGTTCAGCTTTCAGATTTGCTTCAAATCCCATTTGACCGGTTGCACAGAAGACACATCCCATAGCACATCCAATTTGGGTAGAAACACAAATTGTTGATCTTGGATGACCACCAATTTTTGACGGATCATATTGCATTAGAACTGTTTCCACAGAATTGTCATTAGTTAGTTTTAGTAATAATTTTGTTGTATCTCCATCACCACTTACTACACGATGAACTTCTTTAGCAGAACCTATTGTGTATCCAGCAGCAATTAATTCTTCTCTCATTATTTTTGGGAGCTGTTTGATATCAGAGATATCTTTAGGGAATTTATAATAAAGTGGAAGTAAAATTTGATCTGCTCGATATCTAGGATACCCCATATCCATCACTAGTTGTTCCATTTCTTCTGGAAGAAGTCTATAAAGATCAGTCATAGTAATTACAGATTCACAAAGGATGTATTTTATAATTTAACGATAGTGATTAAACCATAAAATAAATAAAAAAGAAAATAAAAATAAGAAAAAAGAGTTCTACTCTTCTATAGATTCTGAGTCGTCTGAATCAGTTTCCACGGTAGCCTCAATTTCAGATGTTTCTAGTGTATCTTCAATATCAGGTGTTTCCACGGTAGCCTCAATTTCAGATGTTTCTAGTGTATCTTCGGTCTCTGATTCTTTTGATTTTTTAGTGGTTGCCTTTTTAGTTGTCTTTTTTGTCTTTTTGTCGGCATCCTCAGGATCTATAACGCCTGCTTCACCAAGAGCAAAAATGACTTCTTCTTCAGGATGATGAGGACTATCCACCATTCGAGCGATTCGTTTCTTACCTGATTTCTTAAAGTATATTCTGTATGTACTTGTATGAGCAACTACATTTCCGCCGATTGGTCGAGTTGGATCTCCAAAGAAAACATCAGGTGATGCCATAACTTGATTGGTTGCAATTGCAGCACAGTTGTATGTTTCTGCAATTCTTGATAGTAAATGAACAAAGTGATTCAGTTTTTGTTGTCTAACGGATAATGTTCCTCTTCCAAGATATTCAGCACGGAATAATCCAACGGCCGAATCTGCAATAATTAATTTGATATTGTTTTCCTCAATTATTTGACCAGCTTCTTCTAGGATTAGTACTTGGTGCGCACTATTATACGCACGAGCTACTATGATACGATCTAAAACTTTTTCTGGATCCATTTCATGAGCTTGAGCAATAGATACAATTCTTTCAGGTCTGAAAGTGTTTTCCGTGTCTATGTATAATACAGAACCATCAAGACCACCTTCTTCTTTGCTTTTTTGAACCATTACAGACATAGTATGAGCAAATTGTGTTTTACCACAACCAAATTCGCCATATACTTCTGTCAAGGCTTGAGTCTCAATGCCACCATCAAATAGTGTGTCAAGACAATTAGTACCAGTTGTAATTTTACCAATGTTTTGTCGGTTTTTGTAAATTTCACTTGCACTGACAAAATCTTTAGCAATTAGTCCACCTTCAACTAAATGTTGACGTGCTTTATTGACAATTTTTTCAGCGGTATCCTTTTCCATTCCAGTTATTTCTGCAATTTCTACAGGGCCTCTAACGATGAGATCCATGACGTTGTGGATACCTGCATCGGATAATTTTCTTGTAGTTACAGGACCTACGCCCTCTAAACTATCTAATCTTAAATCTTCTACCATACCGTATAGTACGG
>PFRJ01000066.1 GCA_002788515.1 Nitrosopumilales archaeon CG_4_9_14_0_2_um_filter_34_16
CTGAACATGAAGAACAAACAGTGTTTTATTCCAAAGAATCACAATTTCCACCATATCTTGAAATCACTCTAAAGGAGAAAGAAGGTGGAGGTTGTTTAATTGCAACTGCAACGTATGGCTCAGAACTTGCACCACAAGTCCAACAACTACGAGAATTACGTGATAATCATTTATTGCAAACTGAATCTGGAACGATATTTATGAGTGGATTTAATCAATTCTATTACTCCTTTTCACCAATCGTATCTGATTTAGAACGAGAAAGTCCAATTTTTAAGGAATTGGTAAGATTATCCATAACTCCATTAGTTTCATCACTGTCTCTACTAACTTTCGCCGATCTGAATTCTGAATTTTCTGTTTTGGGGTATGGTGTTAGTATAATCACATTAAATATTGGTATGTATTTTGTATCGCCTGTAATAGGGATGAAAATTATTAGAATGTTATTTTTCACAAAGAAGGAAGGTCGTTTTTTGTGATTCTTACAAAGATACAAAAATATGCATCTTTTTCATCGATACAGTTATCCACTAGTGTCTTAAAAAAAATACGGGGGTTTGATATGGGTTGACAAAATATTCACTTTTAATATGTCTAGTTTTTACAGTACTATTATCTGGTTTTGTTCAAAATATGCCATATGCCCATGCTGCACAAGGGGATATTGGCGCTATAGTTGAATCTTTGAACTTTGATGGTACACTTGGAATCACTCCTGACATTGTTCAGATTAGTGGCGATACCTTTGCAGTAGTTTATGAAGGTCCTAATGATGATGGATTTCTCAAAACATTTCGTGTTGACAGCACTGGTGATATTTTAACAAATGCTGTTATAGCAACCTCTACATTTTCATCTGGCGATGTAACAAATCCCAAAATTCTACATGTTACAGGTGATCGATATTTGATAGTTTATGGTGATGGAAGTAATATCCATGCTGCAGTTTATCAAATTAGTAGTGATGGTTCTACGTTGACGATAAAGACAGCTGGCTCATCTGTTATTTCCACTGGTTCAGATCCTGACATTGTTAGACTATCTGGTGCATCAGGTGCCACACAATTTTATGCAATAGCTTACACTGGTTCTGGTGCAGGTATGGTTGATACCATAAGTGTTACAACTGGTGATGTAATTACTAATTTAACTGGTTCAGCAGTAAGTTATGCCACAAACTCCGCTGACGTTGAAATTCTCAAAGTGTCAGGCACTACATATGCTGTAGCCTTTAGAGACAACACTAATGTCGGTCATGTGGAAACACTGACCATTCCTGATGACGGTAATTTATCTAGTGCAACTGTCGATGTTGGAAATCTTGCAGATAATCTAAATGGCGGCACTGCAATATCGTCTACTTCCAATTTAGATTTTGTTCATGTGACTGGAACAATCTATGCAGTCGCTTGGTCTGATGGCACTAATGGCAAAATTCAAACAATCACCATCAATTCTGCTGGTACTACTCTTGCTGTTAGCGGTGCCGGAACTGGCGCATCATTTGCTACTACTGCTGTAGTTGATCCTGTTTTAATTCAAACTGATATCGCATCTAGTCCATTTGCATTTCTTGTAGCATACTATGATTCTACTAACACTGACGGTGTTATCAAATCATTTACTATAACAAATGGTGGTGTAGTTAGTAGTGTAATTGATACTTTGAACTATAACGGTGCAAACGGAAAATTCCCCACCATTGCACATAGAACTGGTAATTTCTACGTCATTGGTTATCAAGGCACATCTCTTGCCGGTTCCGTCTCTTCATTTAATTTAGGAGCTGCTGATACAACTCCTCCTGATGTAACTAATGTTGGCCTCACTTCAAATAATGCAAATACTGCATTAGCCAAATCTGGTAATACTGTAACAGTTACTATTGAAGACAATGAACAATTAAAAATTACAACAGCAACAATTGGTGGTAAAACTGCTACTATTGGAACTAATGATGCAAATACCGTAACAGCTACTAGAATTTTGGATGGAACTGAAACTGTAGGAACATTAGATTTTTCAGTCAGAGTTGAAGATACAGCTGGTAATGGTTTGGTAATAACTGCAATTAAAGGAACTGGTGCCAATGTTGTTTCAGACTTTACTGCTCCTAGTGTAACTTCTGTATCTATTGCATCAAATGGCAATTCGGGATGGGCAAGAGAAACTAATGTGGTAACTGTTACTGTCGCTGATGATGAAACATTAACTGTGACTGCACAAACTATTGATGGTAAGGTAGCAACCGTTGGTACTAACAATGCAAATACTGTCACTATGACTATGACTATGGATGGAACTGAGACTGAAGGAACATTGACATTTTCAATCACAGTCGCTGATGCAGCAGGTAATACTACTACTTTAACATCAAAAACTACTGGTACTGATGTAATTGCAGACTTTACTGCACCTACATTGACTAGTGCAACAATAACTGGAACTAAATCATTTAATTTGCTATATTCAGAACCTGTATTGTCTACTAACACTGCACACTATACTGTACTGTGGGATGATCCAAATGCTAATGCTGTTGCCGCAGTTGCTGGTTCTGGAACTAACACTATTTTAGTTCAAGTTACTAATGCTAAGGCCACTACTGATAACGCTGATCTTTCTATTACAAATGGTGTCACTGATAGAGCTGGAAATGCACTTACTGCAATAAATAATCAAAAAATTACTGATGACTTTGTTCAACCAACTTTGAGCGGATCAAATAATCAAGTGACACTAAGTGACGATACATCAATTACCACCATTACTGCAACGTCTGTGGCACCTAATGTGAATCTCTCAGGCTTGACCGGTGGTGCTAACACTGCAACATTCCCAGCAAGCGATGTAACTGTGGATGCATCAAATGCTGATGTTTTATTCCCAGCTAGTGTGGTTGCAAGTGGTTTACCTACAGATGAAGTTATTGAAGTATCTGTTTCAACAAAGACTGCAAGTGCTGCCGTTTTACCAGCAGGTGAAGTTGCTGGAACCATTATTGAGCTAGGTGATCCTGACACGACAATCACATTTAGTGATCCTGTGAAAGTAACTTTGACAGGGCAAGCCGGAAAGACGCCTTTTATTGTAACTAGTACCCCTACAACTGTGCTTGTCAATGATTGTACGACTGGATCTGCAACAGTTGCACCTACATTGACTTCAACTGATCCTACCAATGCTGCATCTCACTGTGCTATTGATGCTGGGGCTGATCTTATAATTTGGACTAGGCACTTTACTGGATTTGGTGCATCGTCCGTTCCTGCAAAAACAACTACCACTGTTAGCAGCGGTGGTAGTGGCGGTGATACCACAAGACCATCAATTAGTACTAATTTTGATGTCAATGAATATCCATTAGAGTATGCTGGTGTGAGATATCATTTCTATGATCTTGATTCTATTCATACTGCAATCCTAAAAACTGGAGAACATCTGGAAGCAACTTTGAGACTATATGAAAATTCAGGTGTAGGTAATATTCAACACGTTGAAATGTATGTAAACCAATTTGGTTCGAGAATTCTAAATGATCTAACTGAAACCGTTGTAATTTATGACAAACAGTCTGGATTGGAAATAATTGATCCGCACAATCTCATAGAGACGGCTGACATTGTTCCTTCAGAATCTGGAAACAAAGCCGTATTTGATTTTGAGATTGTCTTTAAAGATGAAATTCTAGAATCTGGTGTATTGTTTAGAGTATGGGATGTCAAAAGAAATTCAATGGACCTATACTTGCCTAAGGCATTAATCGTTCATCTTTCTGACCAACCCAGTGGCATAGTTTCTTCTGAACCTTCGTCTGATCTGCCAAATACAATTGAACCAACTGCTGTGATTGAAGCAGGCAGTGTAATTGAAGATGGTACTGTAATTGCAGCAGGAACTGTGATTAAATCTGGTGTAACAATTGAAAAAGGTGTAATCTTAGAAACTGGTGTAACAATTGAACAAGGTGTAACAATTGAACAAGGTGTTGTAACTGATACTGGTATTTCATTAGACTCTGGTACTACCACCGAACCTAGATTGATCACTGATACTGAAATAGTTGTGATTAAATCTCTCTCTGATGTTTTAGACTCTCCTGATAATGGAATTATAATTAATAATTGGTCTCTTGGCCAACTCTCTGTTCTAAAACAATGGAGTGGATATGATACCAAATCTGCATCTGATGCTGATGTATTATCTAAATTTGGAATTAAAGGAGAGCAAATCCCACGATTTGTTAAAGATTTGACTCCATGGATCGTAAAGGACCAAATTAGCCAAAAAGAATTTGTCAATTTATTACAATATCTAAAGAAAGAAGGAATGCTGTCTAAAAATACCGAGACTAAACCATTCCCTGCAAACACACAGAATGAACCTGAAAACTTTATCGCAAAATCTCCATCAAATGATAAGAAACTCAAGTTTGAATCTGATGAAAATAAACTTGATGCTAAATCTAGTTTTAATGATTTGGAGGATAAACTTAGAATTTTAAGAGCACTTGTAAATAACGAAATAATTCAAAACGAGTTACTAAAATCCAATGCTGAGTTTGATGCCTTGGATGATCCTGATTATCTGATCAACCAAAGAGATTCAGAATGGTTACGCAGTCCAACTACTGTGACTGTATTTATGGAGAGTCTCATGAGTAACGAACCAGCTTTAGTTGCAAAGGCAATAATTGATCATGATGCTGATTCACCTCTCCCAATAACTGAAATAGTAATTACAAACTCATACGGTGTAAACATTGCAATCACTGAAAAAACTCAAGATTACAAACAAAGTGATGAACAGTGGTGGAGTAAAACAAAAGCGGATGGTTCTTACATGATGTCTGGTTCTAGCAGCGAAGAATACAGTGGTCTGTCTACTGCTGAAATATCTGTTAGCATTAATGATCGTAAAGGAAACTTTATTGGAATAATAAAAGCAGTTGTTAACTCTGAAAAAGCATTTCTTTTAAATTAGTTTAATATTGTATTTATTGTTTAAATGATTACATGAATAATGCACCTTTGAGTTTTTATTTGAAATTGATGTTTGCGACATCATTTGTTTTATCTGGAATTATGTTCGATGATGTTTTTGCTGAAGAAAAAATAATTATTTCAAAAAGTATAATGTTTGAAAATACATCTATAATTGAATTTATCAACCACAGTACTGATGAAATAAAAACAATTGTTCTTTGGATTGGTGATTCATCATTCACATCCTTCAAATTTCAAAATGATTGGATATCTTCAATAGCCTCTAAAAAATCAATAACCTTTGTAACATCTAATCCACTAAAGGTGAATGAAACAGTAAAATTTGGTATGAAAACAGAACAACCAAATCTGATTTTCCAATGGAAAGCACTTGACAAAGATGGGAAACTGATAGAGTCTGGAATAACTATATCTGAAGATATCTCTTCATCTGTAAATCTACCCAAGCAAAAACT
>PFRJ01000052.1 GCA_002788515.1 Nitrosopumilales archaeon CG_4_9_14_0_2_um_filter_34_16
TAATGGGGTTTGTCCTAACTGCCACACAAATAGTTTTGAAAAATTAAAATTATGATACAACAAGATCAAACCCAAAAAATCATATTTCAGCGATTCAAAACAATACTGTGTCATGAGTTAGCCTAAAATCCCATCCGACGTTTTTTGACAATGAGGAAACACGCCAAGTTGACATAACCTAGTCTAGAAAATGATCGTAAAATGACAGAATTTAGAAATGTATGACTAACGTTTCTTTCGTCTTTGTCCAGGTTTGTTTTGACCAGGAAATCTGCCTAAAACAAAACGTTTTTTGAAGTTACTTTTATTTCCAACACTAGAACTAGTACCTACAATTTTTCTTCCTTCGACTTTTGGAGTTTGTCCTCGTACTTTACCTGCTTTAGTAAGCGAACCGTGTGTTGCCATGATATTAAATGAGAGTTAGTAAATTTATGTATTTGTATGACTACCAATATTTGGCTTTAATAGTCTCAATGACTTTTTCATGTTCCTTGCTTTTATTACGTGCATATCTTTCCATGGCACCTAATGGAACACCACCAAGAGATCTAGCTATTGCATTAAAGAAGTATCTTTGCGGACCTTTTGAACCAGTCTTAGTCATGAATTTTTGAATACCATATTTGAAATTGTGTTGCCATGTCTTGTAAAGAACACCTAGTTGTGCAGGAGTCATTTCATTTCCAATGTGGAAGAAATCAGATTTTTCAAGTAAACCAATTGGAACAAATGTCAATGCAGTTGCAGTGAACATTGAATCAGGCTGTTCATGTTCTAATTCGCTGATTAATTGAATGGTGTCCCAAGAATCTTCAGGAGTTTCATCGTTATCAAGCCCCATAATCAGAGTAAACGCAGGAATCCAATAATCCTGATTGAGAGTTTTAACACCTTCTTTGACAACCCAGTGCCATTCAGATGGATCATAAGGTGCAAGTTTTCTATCAGCATATTTTCCAATCAGTCTAAGACTTCCAGTTTCAAATCCTGCTTGGATGCCAATCATGTTATCTGGACCGGCTCTAATAATTTTAGACAAATTTGGAATTAATTTTTCGTCCGCAATTGCACCTGCTAGTGTTCCATGTGTAGGGTTTGTATGTTCAACACCAGTAGACATGATTGCAGTGAATAATTCCTCCAAAGCTTCTCTGTTTGGCTCCATTCCTTTTGCAGTACGAGGATCCATTCCATAAACAAAGATATCATCACTGTGAATCCATGCAGATTTAGAACCGCCCTTCTTAATGTTAACTTCAATTTCTTGTTTGACTTTTTCTGGTGAATAGTATCTCAAAGATCTTAATGTTACGTCACAGAATTTACAGCCTCTACCACATCCGCGCATTACTTCAACCATTCCGTGCATACTTGGTTCTACGATATTTGGAATTTCCTCCAACTCTGGTCTATCCCAGAAATTGACAAATCTTCCATGAATTTTTTTCCCTTCTCTTTCAAATTCTTTAATGTTAACTTTAAAGTCGCTTCTCTTTCTGAAAGGATCCATATTTTCAAAATCGCCATTGATTAAATAATTAAAGAATCTACCAGCATGTCCATCAATTTCAGGTGCAATGCCACCAAGTTCTCCTTCAAGTATGGCATAGATTCCAAACTCTTCGATTTTTGCCGGATCATAGTTGTATTGCCATGTTCCAGAAGCACCAGAAATTACTTTAGCTTTACTTCCAGTTCTTGCTTTTGCAGCTTTAATTCTGTGATGTAGTTCAGCATTGTAAAACTCATCATAAGATGTTTGTTTTCTACCATAAGTGAAAGTCATAGTAACCGGACCCATTCCAAGAGGATCCATTTCATAAGTTCCAATAACTTCGGTTTCAGGACCAATGAATTTTTCAATGTGGTTTGGATGAGCAACAACTACATCTTGTCTGCTAAATCCATCTCTGAGTAAACCAGCTTCTAATTTTCTTAACCCATATGGAGCATATTTTGCCACACCGTCAATATCAGGAGACCAATTGCAAATGAAATCAAATAGAACTTTTGGAGTTACTTGATTTCCAAGAATTTTATACCAAAAGCTGTTCTTGTCTCTATGAGGATCCAAAGCTGGAGCACAACCGAAAAATGTTGCAAGAGACAATCCCCGATAAGGAGACATCAAAGTTCTATCAGCCGTTAAAACTATTTTTGGAGTTCCCATTCCCTTCAAGGAAATAATTTTATGATTTATTTTAAACCTTGCTAGGCAAACTTAATAATTTTCTAAAATTCCAGCCTTGTTTCTATGCAAATGACCAAATTCCATATTTTTCGACAAATGGTCTCCATCAAATACAGTTCCATCCCTACAAACAAGATCTTCACCTACACAACAGCTACCACAAATTCCCACACCGCATTTCATCATCCTCTCAAGACTTGCCTGAACAAAGATGTTTCTTGAATGTGCAGATTGGACAGTTTTATACATCATGATTTCAGGGCCGCAAACATACACTGCATCAAAATGTGTCTCGCTAACTAATTTTTCAACCAAATCAGTAACAAATCCTTTTTCACCATAACTGCCATCATCAGTTGATACAATCACACGATGAGGATTATTTGTTAACAGATCATTTGCTAAATTTTCAAAGAATACTTCGTCTTTTGATTTTGCACCCATCAGTACAGTCACGTCATCTGTTGGCTTTACAAAAGTAAGTAGTCGCATCATAGGAACAAGACCGGTTCCTCCTCCAACTAGCAATAGTTTGCCTTCTTTGACATCAAACGAATTTCCATATGGGCCACGTATTCCTATTTGCCCACCCACCGGAATATTAAACAGTCCAGTAGATGAAGGACCGTGTTTTCTAACTGTAAATGCAGCTTTTCCAGATTCTTTGGAAATCATTACACTCATCGGTAATTCATTAACACCAGGTATCCAAACCATAGCAAATTGACCGGGAAGGACATTTGGCATTACATCATCAGAAAAAACCAAAGTTCTAACAGTAGGTGTTTCATCTATTACTTTTTCAATTGCAACAATTACAGGATGATTAAGATTTCTTTGCAAGACCTACCATATCCTTTATTGAAGAATAGTTTTTTCTATCCATGTATTGTAATATTCCTTTGTTAATGTCATCAAAAACTCCAACCCAATTATCACCTATTGCACTACCAAGTTGTACAGCAGAAGCTCCAGCCAAGAAAAATTCTATTGCATCCTCCCATGTAGAAATCCCACCACATCCAATTATTGGTATATCATATTGTGAAGAGATCTCATATACACATCTTAGTGCAATTGGTTTGATTGGAGTTCCAGATAATCCTCCAAATTTGTTACTAAGAATAGGTCGTTGAAGTTCAACGTCAATTGCTATTGCACGAACAGTGTTAATGGCAGTAATTGCATCAATTCCAGAATCTATTGCAGTACGTACAGTGTTTAGATAATTACTAGTACCTAAGCCAACTTTTGCAATTACAGGAACAGTTGTAACATTTTTGACAGTGGATACGATTGCTTTGACTAATCCAGGATCATCTCCAACTTCCAAGCCAACTTTGGCAACATGAGGACAAGATAAATTCAGTTCATATGCTTTGACTTTACAATTTTCAAATTGTTTTATCATAAATTCAAAATCTTCAGGTACAGAGCCCACTAAACTCACAATTATTGGAACATCTTGATTAGGTTCAATCATTTTAGCAAAATTTGACGCTCCGGGATTTGAAAGACCTACTGCATTTATCCACCCACCACCTTTTACGCTGAAAATAGTAGGATTTGGATATCCTTCCCAAGGCGCAGTACTAAGAGATTTTGTAACGACGGCGCCAGCGCCTGAAGCATGAAGACGTTTAAACACATCTAAAGATATGCCTAAAATTCCAGAGGCTAGCATTACAGGTTTGTCTAATTGAATTTTACCTATGGAAGTTGCAAGGCTAGGTTCCACTTTGATTAATGAACTTAGTTTCGAATATAACAGTTGATTCGCGTTTCTGGTACCTTTTTTAAAGGTGATTTAGAATCAACTAGTCATGTATTCTGTCATTTTAACAGAGTTAGGAATATCAGTTTTTAATGATTCAAAGCTAGAAAAAGCGTTTGCTTTCTCAGATCCTGTTAAAGAATATCTTTTAGTAAAAAACAAAGAATCAAAACTAAATGAACTTGTAAATTATTTGGCCTCAACTCAAAGAGGGTTTTCTGTAAGTGATGAATCATTACTTGCAATTCTAAAAAAATATTCTATTGATTGTCATTTAATGGATTCAATAGGATTGGATAATGTACAAGCAACAAAACCACAAATCATTGTTGATTCAGGTTTTGCTTCCAATCTCCAAGATACACTTGGGAAGCTTAGAGAATTTGCGTTAGGATTCTCATCATCAAAAGTTACAGTGATATCAGAGAGTCCAGATCTTCATATAATTCAAGCAATTAATTCTTTAGACGAAATTGATAAAATTGCAAATGGATTAAGTTCAAGACTTAGAGAATGGTATGGATTACATTTTCCAGAATTAGACAACATTATTGACAGCATTAATGGATATGCACAAATTGTGATTGCTGGAAAACGTGAGTCATTAACAAAACAAGTTTTTGAAAATGCAGGTTTTCCAGAATCAAAGGTGGAAATGTTATCTTTAATTTCATCAAAAAGCAGAGGCGGTGATATATCAGATGATAATTTAGAAATTGTGCAAGCAATTGCAAAACAAGTTTTAGATTTTCATGATCTTCGCAAAAAGCTTGAAGATCATGTTGAAGCAGAAATGCAAAAAATTGCACCAAATCTTTCAGCAATATTAGGAACTGCAGTTGGTGCAAGAATTTTAGGCAGAGCAGGCAGTCTCAAAAGATTAGCATCACTTCCTGCTAGTACAATTCAAGTTTTAGGAGCTGAGAAAGCATTGTTTAGATCACTAAAAACTGGCTCTCAACCACCAAAACACGGATTGTTATTCCAACATGCGATGGTTCATGCAGCTCCAAGATGGCAGAGAGGAAAAATTGCACGTGCAGTTGCTGCAAAAGCTGTGATTGCTGCAAGAGTAGATGTGTATGGAGAGGGATTGAATCAAACTTTACTTGAAAAACTCAACATACGAGTTGATGAAATAGGTAAGAAATACGAAAATCCTACTGAAAAAGATAGCAGGCCACCACAAGTGTTCAGAAGAGAAGGTGGTAACTTTAGAGACAGTCCAAGAAGAGATAGCAGAAGAAGAGAGAGGGGTAACTTTAGAGACAGTCCAAGAAGAGAAGGTAGTAACTTTAGAGACAGTCCAAGAAGAGAAGGTAGTAACTTTAGAGACAGTC
>PFRJ01000081.1 GCA_002788515.1 Nitrosopumilales archaeon CG_4_9_14_0_2_um_filter_34_16
ATCTAAAAGAAAACCAGCAAAAAAGACTGCATCTAAAAGAAAACCAGCAAAAAAGAAATCTAGACGATAAATTTCTAAAATCTTTCTAAGATTATCTTTGGTTTCTAAATTATATATTTTGGATTATTTTTAGACATCTTTGTCTGTGATCATCCATTCTAGGCATCGTAGAACTCCTTGATAATATTTCATGGCATCCATTGATTTTGATTTCACTAATCTTTCTTCTATTTGTTTTCTGTATTCTTCAATCTCTAACTCTGTTTTCATTATTTGTTTAGTCTCACACACACAACTTTATAATCTATTTTTAATTTAGATTTTTTGATAATCCTTTATGTTTTTCACACCGCGTTTTCATTTTAGTTAGTCAATATGTTCAATCAATTTTATATCATCATAATGTCATTCAAGGAAAACAAAAAAGTTTGGTTCTGTTGATTATTGAGGATTAATTTCCATCTGACCAAATTTACCTTTGGTTAGAGATACCTCTCCTTTAAACTCATTAGTATATCCATTTGTAATGACGACTGTATCACCTACATTTACTGCTTTGATATCATCGCCCCACAATGTGAGTTTCATTTGGTCCTCTTCAGTTTCACCGTTAGATATAATTGCATCACAGACATCCACTGTTCCCCCATTTTTGAGATTTACAGTTCTTGATTCTCCTTTGCTTTTAACTTCGGCGTTAACATTAACTCCACTTCGCATTTTTTTTGCTTGTGAAATTGGTATGAACTCTGCCATAATTTTGAGTCAAATTAGCACGATTATAAGCTTTGTTAACAAATTTCAAAATTATTAGATCTATTTTTCATTTGCCATAATAGTAATTGAGAAATATTGGTCAATACACAATCTCAATGCAGAGGTATCGAAGCCCGGTCAACCGAGAGGGACTCAAGATCCTTAAAATAGGAAATCCCTTCTCTCAGGAGTTCGTGGGTTCAAATCCCACCCTCTGCATTATTTTTAATTAAAATTATGATGTGATGTTTCTAAAATCATGCAACGATTGCTTTAACTTTGGTTATGGAATGTTTTGAAATTTGTTTGTGCATTTCAGATAAGTTCTCATCCTTGAAAGATAAATTGCACCTAAAACACTTCCAAACAGTATCTGACATATTCCAATTACGCATAAATTGCTTATAAAGATATTGCATCATTGATCCAATTTATTACAATACATGATCATTCTTGAAAAAAATATGAAATTTTTATACTTTTTTGGATCATAATGAAATTATTTCATGACTGAATGCACACCCAAGGGTTTAGAAACAAAAAAAGTATTCTAATTTTTGAAAGATGTCTGATATTTTTGAAATTTTTGGAGAATTTTCATATTTTGGAATTTTTCTTGTATTAATTGGAGTAAATGCCTCTCCAATCCTAATGCCTCCAAGTTGGATTATCCTGACATCGTTTCACCTTCTTGATCCTAGTTTGAATGTGGTGGTACTTGCCATGGTTGGTGCAACTGGTGCCACAATTGGCAGATTTACTCTCAAGAAGATAAGTGGTTTATTTAGAAAATTCATCGGAGATGAACAAAAATCTAATCTTGATATTATTGGGGATTATCTTAATCGAAAAAAATATGGTTACATTATAGCATCTTTTCTGTTTGGTGCTACTCCTCTTCCAAGTAACATGTTGTTTATTGCGTATGGATTAATGCGCGCAAAAAGTGTTGGGATCTATGTTGGATTTTGGTTTGGTAGAACTATTTCTTATGTTATAATGATTTATTTTGGTAATGCTGTATTGACTCCCTTTTTAGAAATTTTTGAAGACCGTTTAACTGGAATTTTATTGATTGATGGAATTGGCGTTGGTGCAATTGTACTATTTGCCTCCATCAATTGGACCATCTTAATTACTCAAAGAAAAATTAAATTTATCAAACCTAAAGTATGGAGAATCTAATGAAAATTATTGATTCTATCCAAAGTGAAATAAAAGAAATAATGGATAATGATTCTGCACACGATTTTGAACATGTTTTGAGAGTGTATAAGAATGCTCAAAAAATATGTAAAAAAGAAAAAGCAAATGAAAAATTAATCCTAAGTGCTGCATTATTGCATGATATTGTCTCTTACCGAAAATCTGATAAACGTTCAAAATTATCCTCTATCGAAAGTGCAAAAAAGTCCAAACAAATTCTAAAAAAATATGATTTTACCTCTGATGAAATTACAATTATTTGTGATGCAATAAAAGATCATAGTTTTTCACAAAATAAAACTCCCTCGACTATTGAAGGGAAAATTCTTCAAGATGCTGACAGATTAGATGCTTTGGGCGCTATTGGCATTGCCAGGGTTTTTGCTACTGGTGGTTCCCTCAAAAGACCTTTTTATAATATTGATGATCCTTTTTGTAAAACACGAATCCCTGATGATAAAATTTGGACTGTTGATCATTTTTTCCAAAAATTGCTGAAACTGGAGTGTATGATGAATACGAAATCTGGAAAAATCGAGGCAAAAAAGAGAACTAAAGTGTTAAAGGAATTTCTGAATCAATTAAAACAGGAAATTTAACCATAATCCACATATCTGTCGTATCTGGTTTCGATTTCTTTGTTCTCACCTGACTTTATCTTGGCATATTCTTCATTTTTTCTAAATTCTATGTACTTGCAAATTTCAGCAAATTCTTCATCTCTTGGGTATGAGTCAAAAACTGGCTCTGCCAGTCGTAAATATTCAATTGTTTTCTCTCGAAACTCTTCACGTGTGGGTTTTTTGATTCCTTTCATTCTGAACCATACTGCAGTCCAACTTGCACCTATAACATGTGGCATTAAATCAAATGCTCTTTGAATTTCAAAACGTTCGTCGTTTCTCATGGTTCTTGAAGAAATTTTGAAGCTGATTTTGCAAAATATGTTACTATCATATCTGCCCCTGCTCTTTTAATTGAATATAGAATTTCTTCTGTAATGTCCTTTTCATTTACATATCCTAATTGTGAGGCCGCCTTTACCAACGCATATTCTCCAGAAACACTATATGCTGATACAGGAACATTGAACTTTCTTCTGGTCTCTGCTATCAAATCCAAATAAGCTAACGCTGGTTTTATCATCACGATGTCTACTCCTTCGTTGATGTCTGTTTCAACTTCCATCATTGCTTCTCTGGCATTAGTGTATGGAACTTGGTATGTTTTTCTATCTCCAAATTTTGGTGCACATTCTGCAGCATTTCTAAATGGTGAGTAAAAATTTGAGCGATGCTTAGCTGAGTGTGACATTATTGAAACATCTGTAAATCCTTCGTCATCAAGTGCACTTCGTATTGCTGCAACCTGACCGTCCATCATTGCAGATGGAGATACGGTGTCTACTCCAGCTTTAGCTTGACTAACAGCAATATCTGTTAGAGTTTTCAGGCTGGTATCATTATCAATTTTGTTTCCTTTAATTATTCCACAGTGTCCTGTGGATGTAAATTGGCATAAACAAACGTCTGCCATGATCAATGTTTTGTCTCCAAAGTTTTCTTTAATCTGAGATATTGCTTTTTGTACAATGCCATTATCATCAAATGCAGAACTCCCAATCTCATCTTTTTGCGATGGAATTCCAAAAAGCATGATTGCTGGAATTCCCAAACCCCTAATTGTTTCTATTTCATCATTTACATCGCTTAATGGTAATCTTTCAATTTCTGACATTGACTCTATTTTTACTCTACTCTTCAAATCTTCTTGAACAAATACTGGACAAATGAAATCTTTTGGAGATAGTGTGGTTTGCTGAACCAATTCTCTCATCTTACCCGATGTTCGTAATCTGCGCAAACGTCTAATTGGAAATGACATGTAGAAATTCTCTTTTGGTAAAATATAATCCTAGTCTGCCTGATTTTGTTTTTTATAGTCAAATAATTTGCTTGCCATTTCTATTATCTCTGGCTGGCCTTGCTCTGATGCTTTTCTGATGTTATTCATTGGAGTTGATACAATACTTTCTACAACTGCTTTTGTTAATTCTTCAATAATCTTGATCTTTTTCTCATCTTTCTCATCTAACATCTGGAGTGCTTTTTGCAATTCTTTTTCTCTCAGATTATCTATGTTTTTGAATACATCTGTTACCAATGGTTCTGCATCTAATCTTTTCATTGAGGCTTCTAATATTGACACTTCTTCATTAATTATACTTTCAATTGTTTTTACTTTATTTAATCGAGCATTCATGTTTTTTTCAACCATTTCTGCAATCTGATCAAGATTCATCAACTTGACTCCTCCTATTGTTGCCACTTTTTCATCTACTGTTCTAGGATTTGATAAATCTAGAATCATCATACCTTTGTTTTTATTTTTCATTGCTTCTGTTATTCTTTCATTCGTGACAAGAAAATACGGTGCCGTTGTTGCTACAAATAACACATCATAATTATTAAATCCTGAAAGAATTTGTTCAAATTTAATCGGATTTCCCCCCATTGTTTCACAAAAGGTCTCTGATCTTCCAAGTGTTCTACTTGTAACATCAAAAACATACCCACGTCGTTGTAATGATTTTGCAACAAGCGTTGAGACTTCTCCCGTTCCTATCAGCAACACTTTTTTTGTTTTTAATTCATCAATATTTTCCTCTGCAAGTTTCACTGCCATAGACCCCACTGAAATTCCTCCTGCGCCAATTCCACTGGAATTTCTAATTCTGGTTCCGATTCTAATTGCTTTGTCAAATAATGTGTTAAGATGTTGACCTGATGCCTTTACTTCTCTGGCTGACGTAATGGCGTTTTTTATTTGTCCTAGAATTTGTTCTTCACCTAATACCATGGAGTCCAGACCTGATGTTAATTTCAACAAGTGGTGAAATGCTTCTTGGTTTTCTACGAATTCCACGTTTTCATTAAATGCCTCTTCTTCAAGTCCGGTAATTGATGCCCATGTTTTTTTAATTTTATCTAGATCATACACTTTTGATTTTCCAAACAATTCTATCCTGTTACATGTTTGAATAATCACACATTCATCCAACCCTGAATTATTTTTAAACTGCTCATATGCATTTTTTATGTCTTTTATAGTGAATTTTTCAAGAATGTGAATTGGAGAATTACGAAAAGTAACACGTGCGTTGATTATTTTTTGATTCATTTCCAATTTCTCAATATTGTGGTTGCTCGCTTTTCAGCTTTTTTTACCTGTCCGTCTTTTATTAACTGATCAATGTAATTATCAGTCATGATATTGTGAAGACATTCTTTTCTGTTCTTTTGATCATGTATGATCTCCTTAGCTATCTCTCTTGCCATTTTTTGGATTTTGATTTGAGCAATATCCTCTTTTGTGATTATTTTTTTGAATATTTTTTCTGATTTGTCCTTAATTTTCTTTGACATTGCTGGACTTTTACCGCCAGTAAAAATTGCAATCTGAACCGTATTTTCAATGTCTATTATTGCAGGGTTTGAAAAATCACTGTCTTCGGGATTATCTGAACTATATACAATGATCTTTTTCTTTTTTGAATCATTGATTATTTTCTGATTCATTTTACCGTCATTTGTTGTTGTGATTATAACATGTGGTTTGAATGTTGAAATAAATTGTGTGTTTTTAATTTTTTGTTTTTTTAATTTGATTTTTTTTGATTTAACTAATTTGGCAACTTGTGCATTTACTGTATCGCTGATTACTGTTATGTCGCAATCATGTTTTAATAATGAATTGATTCGCTTCTGTGCTTCATTTCCTCCCCCTATGACGATTATCTTTTTGCCCTGAAGATTAAGGTCAACTATCATCGATCAAAGGAATTTCAATTTCTATTTATGTATTGAAAATCAATGTCTAAAATACCAGCTACATTTTTAATTGAATGGTTTGGTATTGGTTTATTGCCTACAATGGATGAGTCTGATAAAGAACTTTTAAACGAAATTCAATGGACATTTCCACTTGTAACTAGACCTTTTGATGCAATTGCTACAAAATTCAATACTATGCCAGATGACATCAAAGAACGATTAAACAAACTCAAAGAAATTGGAGTTTTACGACAACTAAGTGCAATCTTTGATACAAGAAAACTAGGTTATACTAGTTCACTTGTGGCAATGGAGATTGAAGATGACAAATTAGAATATGTTGCAAGTCAAATCAATCGTCATCCTGGTGTTAGCCATAACTATGAGCGAGATCATCAGTTCAATCTTTGGTTTACTTTGGCTGTTCCTCCTGGTGCTGATTTGAAAGATGAACTTGAAAAATTCAATGTTCTTAAAGGAATTAAAAAAGTGAGAATGCTTCCTACTTTACAATTATTCAAAATTGGTGTTAAACTTGACATGGTCGATGACAAGAAACATGATGTTGCCCCTACTGAAGAGAAAAAAGAAATTAAAAATGTAAAATTTACTCCAACTGAAGAAGACAAAGACTTTGTTAGAGAATTGCAAAAAGATATGGAAATAATTGATGAACCATTTGTAAAAGCTGCAAACAATCTTGGAATTACTGAGAATGAATTATTTGAAAAAATGAAATGTTATGAAGAAATTGGTGTGATGAGAAGGTTTGCCGCTATACTAAGACACAGACAAGTTGGGTTTACTGCAAATGGTATGATTGTATGGAAAGTGCCTGAAGATCGAATTGAAAAAGTTGGTGAAACACTTGGCTCGTTTCCGCAAGTCAGTCATTGCTATGAACGACCAACATATGCCGATTGGCCTTACAATGTGTTTTCCATGATTCACTGCAAAACACATGATGAGGCACATGATATGGCAAAAACAATTCAAAACCAAATCAATGTAGATGAATACCAAATTTTGTTCAGTTCTCGTGAATTCAAGAAAACTCGAGTGGAATATTTTGTAGAGAATTCTTTTAGCCTAGAAGAAACCCTCTCTGTATCTTAGAATTCATTCTCGTCATGTCCTACGACATGAATTGTACAAAAATACTGATCATTCATGTTGCAATAGTATTGGGAATCCTCTCCGCATTCTTTGCAAGGTGGTTTTTCATCTAGTTTTGATAGTTTAGTGTGGTATACCTTACTTCTGGTTGTAACTCCTGTGTCACTGTAAATTCTAGTTATGTTGGAATAATATTCTAATTCTTCAGGATTTAATTTTTGATATTTTTTGATTTTTTTAATAATTGATTCCCATTTTTTGTATTTGCCTATCTTGGCAATTTTCAGTCTTTCAATAATTTCTAGTGTTTTTTCAAAATCTATTGGATTGTCCATTTACAAGTTAATTTGCTTGAGGTGTTGCTTTTAATTCATAAGAAGGCCATGTGTTATACAACTCTTCTACCTCTTTCATATCTGAATCTGAAATGTATTTTCCATCTGACATTTGAGCATAATTGACAATTTCTTCTTCACTGATCATAGTTGGAAGTACTGTTGCAAATCCTTTTTTTGTCATTATAAATTTCATTGCGAATTCTGTAATGCTTAATCCATTTCTGTCTGCGATTGGTCTGAACTGTTCAACTTTTTCTAATGATGCTTTGAGCCATTCCTTTTTTCTCACTGATCTATGATCATTATCATCAAATTTTGTATCCGCATTCACTTTTCCAGTTAATATTCCTGATGCTTCTGGAACTCTGACTAGAATTCCGACTTCTTTCTCTTCAGCTTTTTTCATTAATTCATTTCCTGGTGTTTGTTCTAATATGTTGTAAACTGTTTGAACTGCACTAAGATTTGGTTTGTCCATTGCCTCCATGCCTTCCTGTGTCCATCCTATTGCAGGACCTAATGCAATTTGATATGTTTTGATAGACCCCTCTTCGATAAAACTATCTAATAAATTAAAAATGGAATCGTTTCTCACATCTTTAAGTTTTGGATTATGTACGCCATACATGTCAACATGATCTGTTTGTAATCTTTCTAAACTATTTCTTAATGCCATTCTTGTATAATCCTCATCAAATCTTTGTGGAAGTTCTTTGTGACCTATTTGTTCAACATTACTAAAATCATAACCATATTTTGTCGAAATAACAATCTCATCTCTCATGTCTTTGAAGACCTCGCCGATTAGTTTCTCACTTAATCCTTTTCCATACAGGTCTCCGGTTTCAAAGAAATTAATTCCTACATCATATGCTTTTTTGAGCATTCTTTTTGCTTCATCTTCTTCAATTTTCTTACCCCACCAGTCAAGAGCAATGGCCCATGCTCCAAACCCTATTTCTGATATATCTATGTCTGTTTTCCCTAGTTTGTTATACTTCAAAACTATTTCTTGATTTGAAATTTCATCATTTATGTTTATCCAAGATTTGCATAGTTGATATTTGCATTTTAAAGTGACTAGGGGATATTTTCTTCAAAAATATTTTTTATTTTTAAATCCTATCCTAAACTAGAAATCATTGGAACAATGTCTTTTTTTACACACACGATCATTGGGACATCGTTTTTAACATATGATGACACTTCTGTTTCTCTCAAATCCATTATGAGATCTTGAAAATCTCTGATGTTATCTACTTCAAATGCTAACATAAAATCTTCGTCGTGAATTCCAAAAGAGTATGTTGTATTGAGAATAATTTGTGGGTATTTTTTACTGACTTCAATATGTTCATCCATAATTTTTTGTCTTTTGTCTTGAGGTAATAGATACCATTCTCTAGTTTTAGTAAATGGATAAACAATAACATGTTTTTTGGGTTCCATTCCAGTTAGAAAACCATGTTCTTTTCTTGTTCCTTGGACATAAATCGAAGGTCTAGTGCATGAAAGATAAGTCATTGATGGAATAATATATTTTCCAAAAACTGTCTTGTATATTTTCTCAACCACTTTCTGAATTTCTTCAACTGATTTTGCTGCAAACCAAAATAAAAAATCTGTATCATCTCTTAGCCCTAAATTTGAATATGTTCTATACATAATACCTGAATTATTAATTACATTCTCCACTTCTTTTGCCGATTCTTCTTTTGCAAGGTCTGCCATCCATCTCCATTTAGGATCGACTTTGAAAAATGAGAAATTGAAATAATACTGATTATCGTCTTCAACCATATTGGTTCCAATTTTGAAACCCTATTTAAACAAAAACTATATTTTCTAATCTGATATCTCTATGATTTTTTTTGATGATTTGTGCCCAGCCTTTATGTGAATTGATGCAGTCGATGTTTTGAAGTGTTTTGCAATTTCTTTTATGATTTCTTTATTTGCTTCTCCTTTGATAGGTTTTGATTTTATTCCGATACGAATTTGGTCTTTTGTTATTTCTAGAAATTTTTTAGAAAACTCTACTTGAACTTTGTAAATCATGATGTTTTAAAAGCATGTTTTAATAAAATTTGTTTAGGCTGGTTGCTCTAGGGCCCACTCATAGCCTTCCGCTTCTAGTTTGTCTGCAAGTGATGCATCTCCTGTTTTCAATACTTGGCCTCTTGCAAATACGTGTACAAAATCTAACTTGTCTAAGAATTTTAAAATTCTGGCATAGTGGGTGATTATAATTACAGTTGAATCTTTGCCTGAAACTTTACTGATTGCTTGTGCAACTGCTTGAACTGCATCAATATCTAATCCTGAATCTGGCTCATCTAGGATTGAAATTTTTGGTCTTAATACTGCCATTTGTAATACTTCTGCGCGTTTTTTCTCTCCTCCTGAAAATCCTTCATTAAGATATCTTGAAAGGAATTCTTCTCTCAATCCAACTTTTTCCAAGTTTTCTTTAAGATATTTTTGAAATTCTCTAACTGTGATGAATACTTCTCTGTCGTCCCCTTCAAGAGCTTTACTTAGAGAATTGTATGCAGTTCTTAAAAAGTGAGAAAATCCTACTCCTGAAACTTCGGTTGGATATTGGAATCCTAAGAATAATCCTTTTTTTGCTCTCTCATCTGCTGATAAATCTAAAATGCTCTCCCCATCTAACAAAATATCTCCTTTTGTAACTTCATATTTTGGGTGTGCAAGTAATGTGTAAGCTAACGTACTTTTTCCTGAACCATTTGGCCCCATTATGGCATGTACTTCTCCTGGACCTGTTTTCAAATTAACACCCTTGAGAATCTCTTTACCTTCTCTTGATACATGAAGATCCTTAATTTCTAATACTACCATATTGCGTTTTGGTTCGTTTCTCTATATAATACCGACGAAATTTAGCTAATCCTAATCGTAATCATTGATAATAAAATGAAAAGAGGGGGATGGGGTAAATTAATTGGCCAGAGATGGTCTCAAAGTAATTTTGAGTTTATGGCATGTTAGAATTTCTTTACATCTGTTTCTGATAGTGACCTCTGTAACTCCTGCAATACTCGAAACGTCTCTTTGAAGGACGCTTTGTCCAAGTAGGATTGATGCTACGTAAAGATATGCTGCTGCAATTCCATTTGGCGCTTTTCCATCTGCGATACTGCTATCTTTGGTCTTCTCTGCGATTTCTAAGGCCAGTCTTTCAACTCTAACCTCTGTTTGTGTCATGTTTGCTATCTTTGAGATGTATTTGTTCATGGTCACAACTGGGGCATGTATTTGTCCCATTTCCATCACCATGGTTCTATAGTACCTTGCTGCAAGTTTTGTTTTTGATTTGACATCTTTTGCTGGACAAATTCCTCGACAAATTTCTTCTAATGATCTTATCACGTCACATTGTTTGCAAGCCATGTAGATTGTAGCTGCTGTGATGCTAACTACTGACTTTCCTTTCACTTCAATATGCACGTCTAGATTTCTATATATCATAGAAGCAGTTTCCAACACATTCTTTGAAAGATTAAGACCTTCACATGTTTCACCTAATTTTGATAAAACATTTGCAAGTCTTCTCTCTTTTGGTGAGGAAACTCTTACTCTTTGTTGCCATTTTCTGAGATTATGCATTTGACTTGCGACTTCATGATTGATTGTTTTTCCGCTAAAGTCTTTTGCACTAATTGAAATCTCTGTGGTTATTCCCAAATCGTGTTGAGAATATGTTGTTTGCCCTGTTGCTCTTGCGAGCTTCATCTTGTCTTCAAAACTTGAGCTTATTGTTTCTGGACCAAAATCTGCAATCTGATCATCGACTACAACGCCGCAACCAGAACAGATTATTTCACCATTCTGCATGTCATCTACTAATGTAGACTTACATTCAGGACAGTTTTGTTTTTCTAGTATGTTCATCATTTTTTTCTCCTAAATTTTTTTGGTTTATTTGCAGGTGAAGGTGATTCTGATACGAAAACATTTTTGCCAATGTATTTTTTGATGTTATTTGTTAATGGCGTTGCTGATGCATATGGTCTACTTACTGGACCTATCAGTTCATTTATTTTTGCAACTCTAGTTCCTGTTTCGTCACAGAGTATTTGTCCTTCAACTAATTCTTTTGATAGTTGAACGATTACCCTGCCACTACCGGCTAGGTGCATTATTTCGCCTACCTCCTGCAATTAGACATCATAACTATTGATCTCTTATCATAGACTTCTGTCAATTTTACTTTAGCTAAGAGCTAGATTTCATTTTATTTTGGTTGCTTTGATCTTTTAGTAACTAACTTTTCAGAAATTTTGTCAAGAATCTTTGTCTTGGAGGATCCTTTTGGTACAATTACATATCCTGACCTGACAAATGGTCTTTTTGGAAATCTTGCTTTCTCGTTTGATTCTGTAATTTCAAATCCTACTTCTGTTGTAGCATCCATCAATTCTTTTAGTGATGGATCAAAGACACATTTCTCTAATCCTACTCTCCTGCCTTTTGATTTTTTTAAATTCTTATTGAAATAATCTAACCAGATTACGACGTGCTCGTAATCTTTCATTTTATTCCTTTAGTAAAATTGCGTTAACTATTCCGTTTTGTCCTGGTTTTGAAACGACTTTGCACTTACCTTCTTGAGTCTCAAGAATTGCACCTTTTGTGATTATGCCTCGTCTCTTGTAATCGTTGTTTGTAGTATTATCTAATACTTTGATAATTTTTGTTTTCTTCACTTTGGCGTCTCCTGTTGATAAGTTAACAAAATCAATTGATTTCAAAGCTGTTTTATTATTATTACCACGTACTCTTCTTGTCACGGTTAATTGAGCTCCGTTAATAGGTTCATTTGGATATCTGTCTAACTCATATTTTCTTCTAGTTCTAAGCGGAACTCTTCTTCCGCCAGTTATTTTACTGGTTGCTAAATTCTCTACTGATTTTCTCACGAATTGTTGTCGAATTACTCTAATTTATACAAAACGCAAAAAATTAGCCGTGAGTTAAAAAATCTCTTAATTTACTTCTGTGGTGATTTGAGGGGTTGGAGTGCTTTGTCTTGTACTAGCTGTTTTTCTTACTTTGGAGAATAATCTTTGTTTTAGATCTTCGACATCTCCTTGTATGCCAAAATATTTTTGGAATTTTTCAGTCGTTGTAAAAATTTTTAATCTCCCAACATTTTGATGACTGATGTAATCTAACTGTCGTAATTCTTTTAGATGCCCATATACTCCAGAACCTCTTGTCTCTACAAGTTGTTTTGATGATATTGGTTGCATGTAAGCTATGTATGATAATGTCTTTAGAGTTGCATTTGGAAGTACTGGTTTTGACGCATATCTTTTAACCGTCGAGCTATATTCTGGTTTTAACTGCATTACATATGACCCGTCAGGTAAGATCACTATTTCTAATGCTTTGAATGCTGACTTTGTTTTTTTCATAATGTTCTCTAGCAATTCTAATGTTTTTGTTCTAGATTCTGTGCCTGAGGCTCTTATAATGTCTTCAATTTTGAGCGGTCTGCCTGCTGAATACAGTGCAGATTCAATTCTTGCAGTTGCCTCATCTATACTCTCAATTTTTGTCAATTACGTATTTTTCCTTTAAATTCTAGTTAAAGAAACCTTTTCTTCATTTTTGATCAATTTGTTAACTCTTCTTTTATCATAATTATTTTGATATCGTCTTCAATCTGCTCAAGATCTACTCTTTGATCTCTTGCTAAAAATAAGGCTGCAAAGAAACATCTAATTGAATCAACTTGATCCAGATCTGCAATTATCTCTTGTAGTATTCCAAATCCGTTCACTGCAATTTTTTTCATTATCAAGTCTTCATATTTTCCAATAATGCTTTCAAGTGAAATGAAAAATTCTTGAAAATTTGGTGCTTCAATTGGTTCTATCTCCAATCTTTTGTTTCGTCTTGACTGAGGATTTGCAATTGTACCGATAAGATTTTGAAGTAAACCTAATAAGTCATCTAATGAAACAGGGTATGTAGATTCGTGTCTATATGGAATGTCGATTAATTCAATGTCTACATCCGTTCTTTGATGTATGGGTTTTTTCTCCATAGCTGCTCGTTGCAATGCAAAAATACTTTCAACTTTCATTCTATAGATTAAAGATGATGATAATGCTGCCATCCCTGCTACTTTGAGATCTTTCTTACCTGTTTTCTCAAGTATTCTTATCAATAAATTCAAAATATGAATAAGATCAATATCCCAAACATCTTTTTTGACAACTGTTGATGGATTAAATAGAATGTTTATTGGTTCTTGAGAAATACTGTCAGGATTTTGAGATTCACTCATATGATGATTTTTTACCCATTCAATAATATCTAAGGGCTCTATTTTTTTCTCATTTCCAGTCAACTCTTATATTGTTAATATGGAAAAATCAATTATGAAATCTGCTAGAATTACAGGTCCTAATGAACCTCTTGTAATATCTGAATCTGAAACCCCTACACCTAATGGTAATCAAGTTCTAGTTAAAGTAAAATCTGTGGGTGTGTGTCATAGTGATTTACACTTATGGGAAGGCGGTTATGATCTTGGTGATGGTCAATTCATGAAAGTAACTGATAGAGGAGTAAAATATCCTGTAATTCCAGGACATGAAATTGTTGGTATCGTTGAATCTATTGGAAGTGATGTTTCTGGAATTTCTATAGGTGATGATGTGTTAGTATTTCCGTGGATTGGTTGTGGTAATTGTCCTGCGTGTAATGTGGGAAATGAAAATCTATGCGATACTCCAAAATCAATGGGTGTTTTTCAAGATGGTGGTTATTCTGATTACACATTAATTCCAAATTCTAAATATCTCGCTAAACTTGATGGTGTAAATCCTGATGCTGCAACGTCTCTTGCTTGTTCCGGATTGACTGCATATACTGCAATCAAAAAATCAAATCAAAACTCTCCAGAGTTTTTAGTAATTGTTGGTGCAGGTGGTCTAGGCTTGATGGGTGTTCAGATTGCAAAGGCCATTACCAACGCTAAAATTATTTGTGTTGATTTAGATGATCAAAAATTACAAACTGCAAAGGAGATGGGAGCTGATTACACAGTTAATTCTAAAGATCCTGAAACATCTCAAAAAATAATGTCTATTTGTAACAATAAAGGTGCTGACAGTATTGTTGATTTTGTAAATGCACCTCCTACTGTAAAATTAGATCTTGCAATTCTGCGAAAACGAGGAAATTTAGTTCTAGTTGGACTGTTTGGTGGTTCTATTGAATTATCTCTTGTTACAATTCCATTAAAATCCATTATAATTCAAGGTGCATACACTGGAAATTATACTGATATGGTAGAGTTACTTGATCTTGCTAGAAAAGGCATAATCAACCCTGTAATTTCTAAACGATATTCTCTTGGTGATGCTAATACTGCTTTGGAAGATCTTAAAGCAAGAAAAATCCTTGGCCGTGCAGTAATCAATCCATAACTCACTCATTCTAAAATTTTATAACTAAAAAAAATTGAGTGTTAATAATGGATACAAAAACAAGTTGCGAAGTTGCATTAACACATCTAAAAAATAAACAATTCATCACTGCACATAATTTGTTTCTAAATCAAGCTGAATCTATAAAAAAATCTGATCTTCTAAAGTCTGCTTTATTGTATATGTTGGCAGGTGAATGTAAAACTAGACAAGGAAAAGAATCTCAAAATGAAATCCGAGAAGCTAGTGAATTATTTTTAAAATACTCTAATGTAAAAACTTCAAAAAATATTAAAGGTGCATTACTTTGTGCCTCAAAATGTCTTTTGAGTTTAGGCGAATTTGACAAAGCCAAAACTGCGTATCAAAAAGCTAAATCCATCTTCCAACCTTCTATTGAAGTTACAAGACCTATTGTGATTATTGATGATAGCAAAGCAATTGCTATGAAATTAAAAAATTATGTGGAGAAATTAGGGTATTCTGAAATTTGTGTTTTTGAAAATGGAAAAGAAGGTGTAAAAGGATGCAAAAAAATGTTTTCTGAAAATAAAGAACCTATAGTACTGCTTGATATGGGATTGCCTGATCTTGAAGGGGATGTTGTAGCTACAAAGCTACTACAAGAAAAAATTAATTTACAAATTGTAGTAATCACTGCTGATGAAAAAACTACCTCTCGTGTTAATAACACGATCAGTACTGGGGTTTCTGCTTTTATCCAAAAACCCTTCACACTTGATGAATTGAAAAAAGCAATCACTGTGGCAGAATCTGAATATTCTCTCTTACAATAAAAGTAAAGACATGTTCAAAATGTTTACGTCTTTAATGTTGATTTCATTTATTCTATAATCAATTAATTCTTCAGAAAATTTCTCCACAATTTTTCGTGATGTTGTTTTTTCAGAGTTAACTTGTACTATTACTAACATATTCCATTCTCCTTCCATATTTGCTACTAGTAAATAATTATCCAATTTAGTGATGAAATCTTTAATGTAATCTTTTACAGTCTCAAGTGATTTTGATGGTTTTAATTTCATTAATACTGCTTGATATTCATTAATTCCTGAGACATCTGTTAACACTGCTTTGTATCCTTTGATGATTCCATTTTTCTCTAAACGTTCTATCCTTTTTCTAATCGTTCTATCTGATACATCGTGACCCGATTTTTTTAACACTGATGCAATTTCTTTTGATGGAGTTCTTGCATTGTTGTTGAGAATTTCAATAATTTTCTGATCCACTTTGTCCAAATTTGACCATGCGTCTTCACTCATAACCAATCAAAGTTCTAATGCTTTTTGAATTTTTGGTTGTAGTCCTATTAATTCTCATCATTGGGAAATACTATTTGTCTATAATCCATCCGGACTCTATGATTTCCTTGTCTTCTAATTCCCCCACCCCAGTCGCGAATCTCCAAATCACTGGCATGTCTGGTATCATCTTTTCTTTAATTTTTAAAAGTGATTCTACTTCTGAATTTAGATTTTGATCCGCATTTCCATGTTCTTTACAAAATTTACATTTTTGATCAAGTGTAATTGGTTCTGATTCAATTAACGGATATGCTATACATGCCAGTGGCCTTTCTTTGTAAATTTTACAAGGAAATCCACCATGCGGTGATTTATTCCCACTATCTACGTCTAGAAATGGACATGTGTTACCGTTACTTTCAGAACCCATCAATTGATATGCTAAAATTTTTGTCGGACCAGAATCTTTCATCTTTGAAATTCCTATTCTTGGTAAAATTTTTATTTTCAATCTGTTTTCGTTTGCTAATCTTTCAATTCTTTCTTTTTCTTCTGGGAGTATCAATACCCCTATCTTGCCAAATTTTTTACTTGGATAATATTCCCGCTCAATACAGCATTGAGAACAATCTGTTATACATTGAAATTTCACATATTTTTTTATATTGTTTGATAAAAATCTCTTGCGAATAAGCATTTTTTAAAATTCTGTTCATCTGAAAACCCTACCAGTTATATGCTCATGATGATAATGAGCATTATGGGTAAGCGCCAAGTAAAAAATGAAAGTGCACTTAAAGATCTTCGATTGCCAGAAGAAGGAGAACTTTTTGGACGTGTATTGAAAATGATGGGTGGAGAAAATGTCATGATAAAATGTGATGATAATATTACTCGACGTGGTAGAATTAGAGGTAAGCTAAAGAGACGTGTTTGGATTAGAGATAACGATATTGTGATTATTGCCCCTTGGGATTTTAATCAATCAGAGCATGGTGATATTGTTTGGAGATTTACTCTTCCTCAAGTGGAATGGCTAAAGGATAATAATCACATTCCCAAAGATTTCTGATCTACTTGTGCTCGTCTTTGATGCTTTAGTTAATATAATGAATACATTGTTTGAAAATCAAATGGAACAAGGTACCGTAAAATGGTTTAACCGTACTAAGGGCTTTGGTTTTATCGAAAGAGAAGGTGGAGACGATCTATTTGTTCACAAATCAGATGTTACCGGATTCATCAACGAAGGCGATAAAGTCGAGTTTGTAGTAGGCGAAGGTCAAAAAGGCCCGGCAGCACAACAAGTCAAAAAATCAGCATAGGCGAGAAGTTTTTTAATTTAAGAGTTCAATTTTGTTTTCTTAAATCAGTCTATCTTTTTATTATTTTTAATTTATAAAAAATTTGTGGTCCCAAGCGAAGGAATTGAACCTTCGACAACCCGGTTTCTGTATGCCTGATATGCTGTTTTTTGGTCAGCCATCTTAAGCCGACAACTACAGCCGGAAGCTCTACCAGGCTGAGCTAGCTTGGGACAAAAAAACGAAGAACTCTACTATTAAAAAACTATCGTAGATGACCTCTATAGTATGATCGTCAAGATCTCTAAAGCATAAATAGCTACAAAAATTCTTAAGTTCTGTTGTCTGAACTTGTTCTGACTTATTCGGGATATGTCTGTGCACCATATTTGCATGATCACACATCTGTCGAACTGAAAGAATCTTGGATGCATTCAAAAAACATAGAAAAGTTATTCTTTGTTACAGGTACATTTTCTACTGAAAGTAAGCCCTATTTTTCTGATTCTACCAATCATTATCTTTTGGCCAAATTCAAAGATAGTGAACAAATATCAAAAGATCTTACGATACACAATCAAGAAAAAACATCTTTTGTTTTCAATGTAAAAGATGATTTATTCCAAAGGGAAGTTGAAGGTGACACAAACTTCATTTCAGTATATTATTTAGAGTATGGTGATGATGGTGAAGATTTACATGAAATTGCAAATATCTTACTTAAAAGAGATAAAATTGAGACTGCTGGATTGGGAAATATGAATACTTTTTGTACAAACAATCCAAAATTTACATTCCCGTATTCTGAAAATATTGTAGTTATTGAAGTTGCAAGTGAAAAGAGTCATCAGAGTGTAAAGAAATACTGTGATCAAACAAGACGGGATGTGAATCGCAAAGGATTGACAATGACTAATTTAATGAGTCTTTCAATTCTTGATCAGCTAAAGTAGAAAAGTTAAATATTCGAGCAAAAACTGTTTTTCATGAGTAAACCATCTGATCTTGGTTCTTTGAAAATCGGTTCATACATTCTATTGCCACACTCTGATCAACCTAGTGGCGAACCATGTAGAATTGTAGAATATGATACATCAAAACCAGGTAAACACGGTGCTGCAAAAGCAAGAATTGTTGGAGAAGGGATCTTTGATGGACAAAAACGTCCTCATGTAGGTCCAGTCAGCATGCAAATTCATGTTCCGATGATTAACAAAAAAGTAGGCCAAATAATTTCAATTAATGGTGATATGGTTCAGGTAATGGATTCCGAATCCTTTGAAACCATTGATGTTAGCTTAATTGATGATGAAGTCAAAGGCAAACTAGAAAATGGCCAGAATGTGGAATACTGGGTTGTTATGGATAAAACTAAAATCATGCGCATTAAAAACTAGTGCGGATGCTGATGATTATTGGAAAAGCCGTCTGATTTTATGATGACGATTATGAGTATTGAAGCGTCCTTTTCTAATACACTTAAAAAATTTGTTGATTTAAATATTTTTTAGATTATGAAATTAGCTTCTCTTTTTTCAGGTGGCAAAGATAGTACTTATGCCATTTATTCAGCACAAAAACAGGGACATGAAATATCTTGTCTTTTGAGTGTTTTTCCAAAATCTGATGAAAGCCATTTGTTACATCATCCAAATATACGCTGGACAAGATTACAATCCGAATCTATGTGCATTCCACAATTAACAATCACAACTGATTCTGATGATACTGACGTAGAATTATTTGCACTTGAGACATTGTTACAAAATGCAAAAGATCAATTCGGTATTGAAGGATTGGTGCATGGTGGTATTAAAAGTAATTTTCAAAAAGATAAATTTCAAACTATCTGTTCCAAATTAAATTTAATTGCAGTTACACCATTATGGAATACTGACCCTGAACAATATTTAGGTGATTTACTAAATTCTAAATTTGATTTTGTGATGACAACCGTTTCTTCGGATGGATTGGATGACTCATGGCTTGGAAAAATAATTTCTAAATCTGATCTTGATACTTTGAAACACTTATCTAACAAATTTGGATTCAACTTAAATTTTGAGGGTGGAGAAGCAGAAACATTTGTTATTAACTGTCCTTTTTTTTCAAATCCAATTAAAATTAATAAGTTTGAAAAAAATTGGGATGGATATAGAGGAAGGTTTGAAATAGTGGATGCAGAGTTGAATTACAATGCTTGATGGTCTTAAGACTAGTTTAAGTGACGCAATCAAAAAGATTGTAAAATCCTCTGGAATTGATGAGGAACTCATCAAGGAACTGTCTAAAGATGTTCAAAGAGCATTAATCCAATCTGATGTCAATGTACGTCTAGTTCTTGAAATTACAAAACGTCTACAAGAACGTGCTCTAAATGAAACTCCTCCACCTGGACTTTCACGTAAAGATCACATAATTAAGATCCTTTATGATGAACTCTCAAAACTCCTTGGAAACGAATCTGAATTTGATTTCAAACCTAATAAACAAAACAAGATTATTTTACTTGGAATTCAGGGTAGTGGTAAAACCACGGTCGCATCAAAACTTGCAAAATTTCTAACCCGACAAGGGTACAAAGTTGGTGTCGTAGGGGCTGATACCTATAGGCCTGGGGCATTAGTTCAACTTCGAACTATGTGTGAAAAATCAAACGTTGAAGTGTATGGTGAAGAAAACAACAAAGATTCCCCAGACATTGTAAAAAATGGTTTAAAGCATTTTGCAGATCAACCATTAGATGTTATTTTAATTGATACCGCTGGTCGTCATAAAGAGGAGAAAGATTTACTTGAAGAAATGGATAGAATTAACAAGGTTACAGATCCTGATTTAGCTTTACTTGTAATTGATGGAACGATTGGACAACAATGTTTCAATCAAGCTGAAGCTTTCCACAAAACTATTCCTGTTGGAGGTGTCATAATTACAAAACTAGATAGTTCTGCAAAAGGTGGTGGCGCACTTGCAGCTTCTGCAGCAACTGGTGCACAAATAATGTACATTGGAACTGGTGAAAGAATCGATGATTTAGAAAAATTTTCTCCTACCCGCTTCGTTGGACGTCTACTTGGCATGGGTGATATTCAAGCAATCTTGGATTTAGCCAAACGACTAGAAAATGAAGGTGATGATGTTAGGATGAAACGTATCTCTAGTGGAAAAATGAACATGGATGATTTTTTTTACCAACTAGAAGAAGTGACAAAGGTTGGCTCTCTAAAAGGACTTCTTGATAGTATGCCTGGATTTGCTGGAATGGTAAAAAATGATCAAGTAGATCAAATGGAAGGCCGAGTTTCTAAATGGAGATATATAATTCAGAGTATGACCAAAGAAGAAAAAGCGGATCCCGATTTATTAAATTCCTCAAGAATCAAAAGAATTTCTAGAGGCTCTGGATGGCCAGAAGGCGAAGTCAAAGAACTTATCAAAAATTATAAAAATTCTAAAAATATGATGAAAGCATCAAAAGGTCGCCAAATGCAAGGAACTCTTAGAAAAATGGGATTAGGATAATAACTCTGTTTATACTTTCTATGCCACTATGTCTAACTACCATCAAATAGTTCCTATTGCACATAAAATCCTCAAAAAATATGATTTGTGTGA
>PFRJ01000140.1 GCA_002788515.1 Nitrosopumilales archaeon CG_4_9_14_0_2_um_filter_34_16
GATGCAATAGGTCCAATTAAAGATGAAATTTCACTAGTAGTTAAACCGTTATTACCAATGATTTTAGCACAAAATCAATTTCCAGTATTAGCGTATCTAGATGAATCGACTGAGGATGACACTACTGGCGCTAATCAAGAAACTACAACAGAAGATGATGAAACGGAAGGAGATCCAAGACTTGGAGTCACTTATTTTATTGAAGATGGGATACTTACTTTTTCAGCAAATGATTCAGTGGAGGCAAACTCTTTGAGTATTAAAAGAAATCAACCATATGCATTAATGGACATGGTATCCAATGAGATTGGGACAACTACATTGTCATATCAAATGGGAGGTTTTGATGGAAGCACGAGTATTACTAGTCATACAACTGATCCATCTGAAATTTATCTTGCATTTCCAAAAAACATCTTGACAAATTCAAATAGTTTAGCTACAGTTCAACTCTTAGATTCAGCTGGAAACCCAGTTTATGCAAAAAAAGACATCCAAGTCAAACTAGTTTCTAACGATGAAAGCATTTTGAAAACCCTTCAAGAATTAACGATAAAGAGTGGAGAATATTTCAACACGTTTGAATTAGAAACCATGAATGAAGGTAAGATTGAACTTGCACTACTTTCAGAAGACTTTGCATTATCAAAATATGAAATAAATGTTGTAGACATTAGTCCAATACTCACATTAGATCTTTTAGGCACAATGAATTGGAATGAAAGAATTGAGGCAAAGTTATCAATAGGCATTCCAGAAATAAAAACATCGCTTTCAGGATTTCAAGTAGAATGGATTACAGAAGGGGGAGAAGTAAAATCCATGGAAGAAATGACAAATAATGAAGGCATAGCAATGCTAAATATTGTTGCAAATGGTAAAGATACCGTTTCAATAACTGCCAAAGTATCAGGAAATGGGTTTAGTTCATCAACATTAACTAAAACTGCCACCATACTGAACATGCCAATCACAGAAGATGTAATTGTAGAAGAATCACCGGAATTTGAATTAGATATGATGACTTTAATGTTGATCATAATTCCTGTTGCAGTGGGAGGGGCATTATTTTTCTTAAAGCGCATGGATAAATTAGATTTGATTACAGACAGAATTCCGATTGAAGACAAATTTGAAGAGATAAAAGAAAGAATTTCCGACATGCGAAATCGTTAATTACATTAATGATAAAATGATCAAGATGGATGTAATTATTCAAACAAAGCTGAAACGTTAATTATGATAGATGTAACATGATTGAATCATTAACAAATTATCACATGGTAAGTATTGGACTAGGATTAATCATGTTAATCCTAGGATCGATAATTGATATATGGAAAAGAGAAATTCATGATTATTATTGGATTGGTTTTGGAATAATCGGATTCTTGCTAGTGTTCTTTAGTTCAGAAATAATTCCAAATTTACTAACAATAGGGTTTGCATTAATTATCGCACCGTTTGTGATCTTAATATGGAGAATTGGTTTGTTTGGAGGAGCAGATGCATTTGCTCTAATAGCATTGGCAGTAATTGCCCCAATGGCAACATTTACTGAAAACCCAGTGACACCATTTACTACCCTATCCAATGCAGCAATATTGTTTGTGATTCCATTTTTGATCAACATCATTAGAAATGGAATATCACAGATTAAAGGAGAGAATATTTTTGAAGGATTTGATGATAGTATCATTAAAAAAATTATTGCAGCATTCATAGGATATAGATCTAAAAACCCAAAGTTTGGATTTGCGATAGAAAAAACCCAAAATGGTAAAAAGAGGATAGATTTAACAATACACCATGCAGAAAATCAAGAATTTTGCACCACCCCAAACACATGGATTACACCTGGAATCCCATACCTGTTATTGATAACAGGTGGATTCGTGATCCAGCTATTCTTTGGTGATATTATACTGGCTAGATTTCTAGGCACGTAATTTCAAACACAAATTCAAACTGTAACATGTAATAACATACACCCGCTTATGTCACAATTCAATAGAACAAAGCTATGACATTGACTGAAAGAATTGGAGAGGAAATGTTTCAAACAGAGAACCCTATTCATGAACTCAATCGCATGCTTGTCAGATATGATTTGACTCCAAATCAGGCCAAAGTGTATTTATTTTTAAGTAAAATTGGAGTAAAAACAGCATCAGAAATATCAAAGGCATTAAAAATCCCAAGAACCGAAACATATCATTTGTTGTCAACATTGCAACAAAAAGGAATAATTTTTTCAGTATTTGGTAAACCCACAAAATTCAATGCCGTGGGATTAGAAGAATCATTAGAGATTTTAATCAACAATGAGAAAAATAGAATTAATGAATTAGAGTTAGGGAAAATCAGCCTAATCAAATTGTGGAACATAATACCAAAAAATGAAGAAAGTGAGGATGAATCACAAAATAATAAATTCCAATCACTACAAGGAAGAAATTCAATACTGATAAAATTAGAACAGATGGTAAAAGAATCAAAGGAGAGCATCCTAGTTTTAGGAACAAATGCAGATTTTAAGAGATTTTATTTTACTGAATTCATAGAACTACTAAACAATACAAAATCCGAACTTAGAATTTTAACTGATCATTCAAGTGACAAACCACATATTTTTGAAAGTATTCTACCTAAAAAAGTTAAAAAGATTGACGACAAGAACAGAGAAGATTTTTGTTTCATCATCAAAGATGACAGTGAAGTAATTTTTTTCATTAGCGACAATAAAGTAAAGGAGATGTTAGCAGTGTGGACGGATTCTAAAGCATTTGTAATAACATTAAGATCATTATTTAGTTTGATGTGGAAAAAATCCCATCATGTTAATGAAACAGACACTGAATCTTTGCTAGGATCAGAAATTACATACAAGCATAGACTAAGAGAAATAGAACAAGAAAAAAGAATTTTAAACTATCTTCAAGAACATTTTCAAGTACTAGAAAACACGAGAGATAAAAATTGAATAAAGATGATAATACAAAAAGAAGAGATGAGATCTTGGAAATTTTAATCATCGATGATAACGAGCAAATTACAAAGATGTTGACAACATTTCTAGAATTAAAAGAGCATAGATGCACAGTGGTTAACGATGGTAAAGAAGGATTGGCAATAGTTAAAAAAAATAGGCATGACGTTGTCTTGTTAGATTTAGCCATGCCCGAATTTGATGGTTATTCAGTAATCAAAGATCTTGAAGAAAATAACATGTTGAAGAATCATAAAATCATCGTGTTTACAGCATCAACAATTACTCAAGAAGAATTAGATGATCTACTAAAAAGAGGGGTGGCATCATATATTCTAAAACCAATTGACATAGACGTCTTACTGGCAAAGATTCTTGACACTGCAAACTTGTAATAGTGCAATCAAATGCTTCCAATTAAACATACATTATTTTTGATATCAGGAGTATCAAGTTTCATCATATTTTACATGGGGGTAGTAAACCTCCTAACATCTGTAGAACAATCAACTGGAATGATTTTGTTGATATTTTCAATTTTTGTATCTACAGGAACATTATTGAGTACAATTTACATGTCAAAGAGCATTACAAAACCCATAGAAAAACTTGCTCAAAGTATGACAGAATTTTCAAAGACAAATAAAATATCAAATAAAGATCAGATTAAAACTAATGTTAAAGAGATTTTTGAATTAAATAAAAATTTTGAAAGTATGGGGATAAAAGTAGAAAGAACCATAGAGATGCAAAATGAATATGTTCAAAAATTAAAAGATATCGATAGAAAAAAACTAGAATTCATATCGATGGTTTCACATGAATTAAAAACTCCATTAATACCAATTTTAGGATATGTTCAAATGTTACAAAAAGAGAATCTATTAGGAAAATTAAATGAAAAACAAATAGATGCAGTAAATGAAATCTATACATCAACAATAAAACTAGATAGACTAGTGGGAGATATCCTTATGACACAAAAATTAGATTTGGAAAAAGTAGATTTCAATGAAGAGGAAATCAATGTTTCAGAATTAATAAACAATGTAATTAAGGAATTCAAACCAAGTACAGATGTAAAGAAGATTCTTTTAACACATGAATATGAAGGGGATACAATGATCATCACAGACAAGGATAGAATTAATCAGATTTTTTCAAATTTAATTAAAAATGCAATTGATTTTGTTCCCGAAAATACAGGAAAAATTACAGTTGGAGCAAAAGAAGATTTAACAGATATTAAATTTTTTGTTAAAGATAATGGCTCAGGAATAGCACCAATTAACCAAAAAGAAATATTCAAAAAATTCTATCAAATTGACACCTCAACTAGTAGAAAAAGAAGCGGTAGTGGATTAGGTTTAGCAATATGCAAAGGAATCGTAGAAGGATTAGGAGGTAAAATCTGGGTTGAAAGTGAAGAAAATGTTCAAACAACGTTCTTTTTTAAAATTCCAAAAAAACCAATCAAAATAACCATTAAAAATAATTCAGAAAAAATCTAAAAATAGCATTTAATTTGTAGTAAGTTGTTGAATTTCTTCTAAAACTACAGGATTTTCTAAAGAAGATAAATCCCCTAATTCCATACCTAGGAGTTTTAATTTAAGTAATCTACGCATTATTTTCCCTGTTCGAGTCTTTGGAAGATCTGTTAATTGAAAAATGTATTTTGGTTTAGCCAGTTTACCAATTTTCGTTGATATATGATCAGAGATTTCAGATTGTGTGACAATATCAGATTTATTGTGTGATACAAAAAATACCACAATCGCTTCACCAGTTATATCATCAGGTATTGCAATAGATGCAGCATCAGAAATTTTATCATGTGAAATGACTGTATGCTCAATTTCAGTAGTACTCATTCTATGACCTGAAACATTAATGACGTCATCTGTTCTCCCACGCATATACCAAAGATTATCTTTATCAACGCACACATAATCTCCATGAAACCAAATATTGTCAAATCGTGACCAGTATGTTTCAATATACCTTTGATCATCATGTAATAGCCCACGAGTCATTGCAGGCCATGGTGATTTTATAACTAGAT
>PFRJ01000036.1:0-3700 GCA_002788515.1 Nitrosopumilales archaeon CG_4_9_14_0_2_um_filter_34_16
CCACAAAGCAATGATGAGCTAAACATGCTATGCCAAGATGTCATAGATGTCGCAAAAAAATATTCTGCAAAATTCATCTATACGTTAGGAGGATTTCATACAAATCGAATTTTGGAAAGAGCCCCCAAAACTTTCATCACCACGACATCAAAAGAATTAACAACACGGATGGAAGGATTGAATGTAGAAACTACGCCTCAAAAATCCATTATTACTGGATTTAATGGGCTAATACTAGGATTTGCAAAGAAAAACAATATTCATGGAATAGGAATGTATGGAGAACTAAATGAGCCAGAAATCCCACAATACAGATCTGCCATCAGCATCATCAAGACTATTGAGAAATTAACATATAGAAAATTAGGAGATACTAGTCAATTAGAAACAATGGCTCAGGAAATTGAGCGGAAATTCAGAAATTAATGAGTTTTTCCAACTTCATGAGGTTCAGTATTCTCATCATGACAATCACAACTGCATAAATGGGTCTTGTGATTATTCATGCAATCAATACACTCAAAATGCTTTCTTGTTTCACATGCAGCACAAATCATCTTACTAATACTAAATTACAGGAGAATTTGAATTTTGTCTCCTCTAAGAGGAATTAGTACTCTACTTCACTACGTTTAAGCAGATGAGTAGTCAGATCGACATATCCTTGAGGATCAAGTTCCTTTGCAAATCCTTTATCGATATTTATTAGATAAATCGAATGCAAGTGTGCATTTAGAATATCATCATATTGAATTGGAGGATTCTTATAATAGCGATCACATAGATCTTTGATTTTTTGTACATCATCTTTGTTACGAGCAATTGGAGGCAATAAGAAAATTTTAGAAATTGGTAATAGACCAACTGCAGGAGTGGCTAAAGAAAACTTTGAACAGTGTTGACTGTATCTTGCAATTTTACTCATTATTCTTGCAGCAAAATAATCGATAGTATCCATTGCATGTTCGGGCGGAGTAAAGCCAGTTTCAATTTCAATGATGGTATTACCTCCTCCTTTTGTTGCATAAATATCACAAACTAGGATGTCTGAGACGTCTTTTTCCACATCAACATCATATCCTCGAGAAATTAAATTACTGGCACAGATTAATTCTAAAACAGAATGATTTATTTTAACTAGATTTTTCTTATACATCCCAATTAATTGTTCTTTAACATAGTTTAGTTTAGAAGCATCATTTTTACGAAGATTTTTTGAGAGTTTTTCTGTCATCCCGTTGACATCAGTTCTGAATTTTTCCAAATCCATGATTTAAAATAAGATTATTCTTGTGGTTTAAGTAGTTGGGGTTGGAAAAGTAACAGAGTTTTGATGCCCAGACCAATAAAACTACTCAACTAAAATTGAAAAAGAGCGAAATTTTATTCATACGTTGTCTTAACTGTACAAATCAAAACAGTGCCATGTGTACAAAAACAGAGCCTCCATCATGGGATTATTTTCATTTTTGATGTTATTTTCAATGATTCAGACTTCTCAGGCAGAGCTTTGGCAATTTGTTGTAGAAGTGCAAACGGAAAAAGGAGCAGTCAATGCTGGAGACACTGTTGTTGTGACAGGCAGAGTAGTCAATCACGCATATGAACCTACTCGAGGAGTAGAAGTATTCATAAGAACAGGAGCAGATACGACAAAAGCATTCACAGATCCAGACGGAGTGTTCAGAGGGGAATTTAGAGATTTTCAAAGAATACCAGGAACATACACAGTGAATGTCATAGCATCATGGTATGGCATGACAGGAATGTCAAGTACTGAATTTCAAGTAAATGGAGACTATTCACACGTATCAGAATTACAACAAAAACTATCCACAGAAGAAGCAAGAAAGTATCTCGGATCAAATGAGAGTGATTTTGAAAAAAATCCAATAGGACAAACTTTATTCAAATATTATCATAAACTACTTGATGAGTTAGTACAGGAAAACAAGCAAGCCCAAAAACCAGATGAGGAGAAGATATTCCTAGAACAACAACGAAGAATAGCTGAGAATCTTAGAAATCAGGCAATTGAAGAACAAGGAGTCGGCGCAGGGACATATGGAGGGTTACAATATGAAGATTACATTAAGAGTTTAAAACCAGAAATTAGGGAGTTAGTAATTAGTCAGTTGAACTTTACAAAAAATAATTTTGAAGAAGCTCAAAGTGTCAGAGACAACATAATTGCAAATGGAGGCACATATGAAGAGGCAAGAAAAGCATATTTAGATATAATTTCAATCCCAAGAGAAATTCTAGAGCAATTCAATGAAAACCAATTAGTTGAAGAACAATCAGATGAAGAACAATCAGATGAAGAACAAAGATAGATAAATTCTACGTGCGCCTTATATTCAAAATCACATGATGATAAGTAATGAAAATAGACATCCCAATAGAATGCCCTGCATGTGGTGGAAAAATGTATTCGATAAGTTATGAATCATCATTTTCAATTCTCAAAAAAAGAAGTTGGCAAGCATGTAAGGAATGCAATTTTGAGCGAAACTCAGAAGATTTTAAAAAATCAATTTGCTGCGCATGACAGCATTTTTTATTTTTCTAAATGAATGTTAACACAAAAATTAGTAAATTTTAGTCACGGACTGTTCTTAAAAACAAGTGTATTGAAGTTTAGAGTTCATTAATTATCAAAACCAACAGTTCTCATAGCCACACAATGCTTTTTTCCTTTGCTCCAACATTTACAAGAACAAGAAACAGCTTTTCCACTTTCTAAATCTTTAACAACTTTATGAAAAACTCCCTCTCTAATTTTTGATTCAATCACTATTGTTTCATATCTATCCAGGGTATTGATCATAATCGACCATGACTATAATGTTATAATTATGAATTTAGTAGCACCCATTTTGTACTGATTAACTGCTCTCATGAAGAGTATTAGGTAATAATCAGCTAAAAAAGTTTCTATGAATCTAATTTTCTTCTATCTGTTTCTATACCATTATCTCTTAAAGCCATCATGTAGAGATTATGACTTTGATGGCATTTGTCACAAATCATTATGGATTGGATCGTGGTATCTTTCAAAGGAGCTCTCGGACATGATGTTCAGTTAATGGTACACCTTTATCTTTACACATGGCACATATGCCAACCATGTTTTTTCTAAATTCTGTATGAACTTAAGGATTTACTAAAAAATCATCATTTTTGATTTTCTTTCATTATTTTCTCAAGCAAAATATGTGCTGGTTCATCATGTGGATCTTACGATACCAATTTACCCTCAAATGCTTGTCTCAGTATCACACGCTGGCTCTGATACCTCTACAGGATCTGGTTCCGGAGCAACAGACTCTATTGACTTTGTCTCGGAAAATGATTGTCCGTCCAACTCTACATTAGTAACAATATCAAATTCTCCAGGCTTTGCATTGCTTGGAATTTTGAATTTTAATCAAACTCACCGTTTGCATCTGATGTTGCTGTTCTGATCAGAATCACACTTCCTTCTGAATCCTTGATTTCGACTGCCACTGGTTGGCTTTCTAGTCCCTCATTCACAGTTCCTTTAAGTTCAACACCGCAAGTGATTTTTATTCTACGTGGACTCACCAATCATTTTGGGAATGTAGTGATGCAAATAATCATAAATTAAATTTTAAAAAACAAAAAAAGAAAGCGTGCTTATTCTTAAGCTACACAGAGTTCTATTACTGTGTGTATC
>PFRJ01000036.1:3710-4284 GCA_002788515.1 Nitrosopumilales archaeon CG_4_9_14_0_2_um_filter_34_16
CTGAATTTGTAATTGATCCGCCACATAGATTGAATATTGCTCCATCGTTGGTGATTGTGTTACTGTTAGAAAACAAGCCTTGATTTAGCATGTTACCATTGTTTGTAACTGGACCACTGTTGGTAAAAGTACCATATGTCATGATGGTGCCTTTGTTGACCAAATTCAATGTGTTGGTGAATACACCACTACTTTTCAATACACCATCTTTGGTTACTGTGATAGCACCAGAAGATGTGATTGTACCAGTACTGGTCAAATCACCGTTATTTGTAATAACACCTGTTGGACCATTAGTTATTGTTCCAGATGATGTTAGTTCACCAAAATTCTTGAATGGACCGCTGTTGGTTATGGTACCTGATACACTATCAATAACACCGTTATTGACAAATTTACCTGAGGTTGTGATTACACCACCGCTTGCGATGTTAATTGTTCCATCATTTTTGATGACTCCGCTGCTAGTTACTGTACCAATGTCAAAGTTGACATTTGATGCAATTACTAGTTTGTCAGTTGGGCCGATTACAAGAGTTGCTACTGTACATGTTGAAGTAACAGAATTCCATGT
>PFRJ01000036.1:4306-5036 GCA_002788515.1 Nitrosopumilales archaeon CG_4_9_14_0_2_um_filter_34_16
CAAGATATTTCATCGCTGACTGTTGAAGTTAGTGCTGCTGCATCTTGAGCAGAGAAAGCTAAAACAGAAATCAATGTTACTAATACAGGAAGTATTAGAAGTTGTTTTATGTTTGTCATTGATAATATATTACATATGTTGTATTAAGCGACGCTGACATGAATGTTGGTTTGATGTACATATCAGATAACATAGTAGACGAATATGTCAGTATAATTAATTATAGATTAGATAATCTTTGAAATTATTTTTGCGAAACCCTTTCCATTTTGAGTCAAAGAAACATTGATTTTATTATCATCTATAGTAGATTCAACAAGACCTTTTTTCTCCATCCAGACAATATGTTTTGCAAGTCTTGTATAGTTTAGGTTGGTATCAAGTGCCAACTGTGTTTTTCCTCCAGATGTGTTTTCATTCATAAATTTTACTATACGCATCAAAGTTTTCATGCTTGGATCAAATGTTGGTACTAGAGATTTGGTTATGAGAATTTCTACTACTTTAGGATTGATGGATTTCTTCAACGATCACATTCAATTATAATATAAAATTAATGTTTGTTGTCTGTAACTCAAAAAACAGGCACAAAGTCTACAGTTTTAAAGAGATTTTACTTTTAGCACTAATTACAGTTATACTCATGATTGAAACAACCAAAATCATCATTACAACTGTTCCAAATTCAGGAACAACATTAAGCTGAAGAGATCCTCCGTGAGGTACTGTC
>PFRJ01000032.1 GCA_002788515.1 Nitrosopumilales archaeon CG_4_9_14_0_2_um_filter_34_16
TTTGACATGCATGGAATTGTAATCTTCATCAGAGTATACTGCAACTGTTTTAATTCCAAGTGCCTTACATGTTCGAATTACACGTAGGGCGATTTCTCCTCGGTTAGCGATAAGTACTTTCTCAATCATTCTCAATCACAAATTGATATTTCCGTGTTTTCTTGGAATTTGTTTTTCTCTTTTGTTTTCAAGCATTTCAAGTGCTTTAATCAGCATGGGTCTTGTTTCAGCAGGATCAATTACATTATCAACAGTTCCATGAGATGCAGCAACATATGGATTTTCAAACTTTTCTGCAAATTCATCGATTAGTTGTTTCTTTAGTGCTTCAGGATCGTCTGCCTCACTGATATCCTTTCTATACATAATTTTTACAGCAGCTTCTCCACCTAAAACAGCGCATCTTGCAGTTGGCCATGCATAATTAATATCAGTTCTAAGATTTTTACTTCCCATTGCAATGTATGCACCACCGTATGCTTTACCAATAACTAGGGTAATTCGTGGAACAGTAGCTTCACAATATGCATAAAGTAACTTACTACCATGTCTAATGATACCATTATGTTCTTGATTGGAACCTGGCATGTATCCAGGAGTATCAACTAATGTGATAATTGGGATGTTAAATGCATCACAAAATCTAATGAAACGCGCAGCCTTGTTTGATGAGTCAATATCAAGTGCGCCTGCAAGATGTATAGGTTGATTTGCAACAATTCCTACAACTTTACCATTCATTCTTCCATAACCAACTACAATGTTTGGTGCAAATAATTCGTGAACTTCAAAGAAAACATGATCATCTACAATAGAGTTTATGATTTCTTTCATGTCATATGGCTGCAATGGATTTTCGGGAATTATGTTGATCAGGTTATGATCCATTCTGTTTGGATCATCATCAGTGGTAATTTTTGGCGGTGCTTCAGTGTTGTTTTGTGGTAAATATGAGATTAGTTTTTTGATGTAATCCATGCATTCGTATTCATTTTGTGCCACAAAATGTGCAACGCCGCTTTTTGAACCATGAGTCATTGCTCCACCAAGATCATCAAATGAAATTTCTTCACCTAGTACAGTCTTGACTACGTCAGGTCCTGTGACAAACATTGTTCCCACTTTATCCACCATAATTACAAAATCAGTCATTGCAGGAGAATATACAGAACCGCCAGCTGATGGTCCAATACTTGCAGTAATTTGTGGAATTACACCAGACGCCAATTGATTATGATAAAAAATATCTGCAAATCCATCAAGACTCATTATACCTTCTTGAATTCTAGCTCCACCAGAATCCATAATACCAATTATAGGACAGCCAGTTTTTAATGCATGATCCATAAGTTTAGTAATCTTTTTGGCACCCATTTGACTAAGTGTTCCACCAAGTACAGTAAAGTCATAAGCAAATACAAAGATCTGTCTACCACTTACATTTCCATATCCACCAACTACACCATCAGTGAAAAACTTCTTTTTTTGCATATCATATTCATGATAATGATGAGTCGTTAATGGATCAATTTCAGTAAAAGTACCTTCATCAAGCAAAAGATCAATTCTTTCGCGAGCAGTTAGTTTGCCTTTGTCATGTTGGGCCTTAATTCGATCTTGACCACCACCTTGTAATGCTGTGTTATTCTTTTTAGTATATCCTTCAATCTTGGCAGAATGCATAACAGTAATCTATCGACAATGTTTTCCTATATTAATTTAGTTTGAAAATATTAGCATGTAAGATTTTTATTAAAATTCAGGAATAGTTGTTATTTCATAATTTCAAGAGTTAAGAATTGGAAATTTTTTATTAGTTGATTTTTGATAGGAACTAAAAGCATCTTTTTCCTCACTACATTTCTTACAAATACAGAATTGAGACACATTTTGGATATCACAGTTTTCTTGATATTCACATTGAGAACAACCAACTGATGCACCGCACACGATACATTGCAGTTCGTTTATTTCAGCGCATTTTTCATGTTTTACGCCTAATCCTTTTGCCCACAGACCAATTTCATTAATTTGTATTTTTTCATTACAAACAATACATGTACCAGGAAATTTCATTGGTATTTTTCTCCAACTCATTGTAGTAGATCCATCTCCTTTTCAATGATATCTCCAAAAGTTTCTTCTAGATCTAGCTCAAGAGTTTTATTTTTCATACAAAATAAAACAAAAGGCAAACAAATAGTTACAAATGCACTTGAAGACAAGTGTAATTTTTTTGCCATAACTGATGATAAAGATTTTATTTTTGCACCGTCCCAACGGATTCTATTAAGTAAGGGCCAAGAAAGATTGTATTGAGCATATCTTATTCTATCATCATTTTGATATAATTTGATTAAAATGTCATTAAGATAACGTAGTAATCTCCAATTTTGAGTTTTCATTATTCTCCCAAAAAGCATATCTGCATTTGACATTATTTCTAAACATTTTGCAAGTGTGATAACATCTAATTCACTAGTTATGACACTAGAGTAAAACGCATTAATTTTTTCTCTAGGATCAATTTGCATAGAATACAAAACAATTCTAGCCTCTTCAATTGATTTTGCTTTAAAGAAAGCATTTACTCCATCTTCAACATTTATGTTTTCAAAGGATTGTTCAGTAGGAGGATTAAATCCACTAACTAAAGATTGTGTAAGGTTGATCATTGAACGTATGTCTCCTCTTGATTTATCAATGACTTTGATCATAGAACCTGGACTTAATGCAGCGCTTTGTTTTTTCAAAATATTTTCTAGATAAACTCGTAACAATCTAGGAGGTATTCTTTTGAAATAGATTGTTGTTACTACTTTTTTCATGCTTTTCATTTTATCAGAGGTGTCACTATTAGCTGCTAAAACAATTGGAACTGTCGGTTCTTTTAAAATATCAATAAGAGCAGAAGCGCCACCGTAGTCACCACGACCGTGAATTCCATCTACTTCATCAACAAAAATCATAGGAGTTCCTAATACGCTCACATTTCCTAAAACAGGCATAAGAATTTCATTAATTCTGGATTTACTTCTAACATCACTTGCGTTAAGTCCAATCATATCATATCCAAATTGTTTTGATACGAGGTAAGCCATCGTAGTTTTTCCAATTCCAGGGGGACCAACTAAAAGTAATGGTTTAGTGCCTTTTTTCCATTTTGCAAACCATTCCATAATTGCTGCACGTGCTTCCTCATTTCCCACCATATCAGAAATAATCTGAGGTCGGTATTTTTCAGACCACATCAATGCAATCACTTTGGAAGTTTAGATGTAAACTCAGACCATTTATTGGCTTTTTGTAATTTATTGTACCAATACTGATTATAATGTTCAACAGTTAAAAATAAAAATTCTAAAAATTCTTTGTGAGAGAATTCATAAGGCAATAAATCAAGTGTGAGTCGAGCATCTTGTAAATACAGATTACTTTTTTCTATAGTTATCTCAAATCCTTTTTTGACATCGTTTGCTAATAAGGAGTAATAAAGTGGCCAAGAGGGAATCTTTACAAATCCATTTTTGATCGAATCTTCAATTTCATTTCCACATCCAACACCTTCTGCTGCTCTTGCCATACCCAAATAGAAAATTTCAGCCAGAGGTCTTTCTGCTAAAGCCATGTTTCTACCAGCAGTTCCCATAACTGCGCGGTATTTTTTGTAAGAGAGTGTCATCTCTTCTTCTGTGATTTGTGTAGGTTTTGATTTTAATTTCTCATCCAAATATTGACCGACTCTAGCATCTTTAAATCCCTCTTCAAATTCTTTTAGAACTTGTTCTCCACCTTTAGAAATCTTGTCTCTAGCTAATTTCAAGATGTATGGATTCATTAATTTATAATCATCAAGAAATTCTAAATCTTCGTCTTTGTCGACAATTCTATCCATTGGTTCACTAAGATCAATTGCAAGAATATGGCCTTCAACAATGTCTTGTTTTAATTGAGGATCATTTCTTCCCGAATATTCTGCTGCAGCATCAAATAACCCATTAAAAACTGGAAAAGTCATTTTGACAAAATTTGAATTTAAAATTCGATTTACTCTATCCTGCATTACTTCGAGACTTTCTAGTTTTGATTTTATAGGCTCGATTTCAGATGCATTTAATATAATTTCAGTCGAACCTACCTCGTCACCAAATGCTTGTTGAGTAGAATTTGGATTGGTATCAGATTTTATTTCATGTAATAGTCCTTGTGCAAATCTTTGTGCAAAGTTTGGAAATTCATTTTCTGTTTCTTCTTTGTATTTGTTAAATAATTTGTAACCTTTTGATTTGAATAATGCTTGTTTCATTATTTGTTTCCCAGGTTTTGTGCTCATCAAAGCTTCTTTACTTACAACAGATTGATCCTTACCACTCACAAATGTTAAGCTCATTTGTTGTTATTTATGCTTTAAAACAAATCCTTTCTTCACTTAAATTACGAAAGGCCAAATTAGCATCATGGAAGTAATAGAAATTCTTCGTGAAGCTTCAAATCGAATTTATGAAAACGTAAAAGATCTTGCAGGAACAGAAAGTGCTGCAGGAGATTTTGGTATTGGTGCAGGAGGAGATATTTCAAGGAACATAGACATTATTGCTGAAAAAACTGTTTTGGATTATCTAAGAGAAATAAATTTTGAATGTGTTGTGTTAGGTGAGGAGTGTGGTCGTGTAGAATTATCAAATAACCCAAAAGGATTCATCATCATGGATGCAATTGACGGTTCTGCCAATGCTGTAAGAGGAGTTCCTTTTTTCTGTAGCTCTTTGGCATTTGCTGTGGAAAATAAACTTAGTTCAGTTACAGACGGTGTAATTACAAATCTAGCAAATGGTGAAATGTATTGGGCTTCAAAAGACAGAGGCTCTTTTTTTAATAACAAGCAAATCAAAGTCCACAGCAAAGATCCAATTTACAAGATTATCGGAATTAACACATCTGGTGCATCAGCAGATCTTATGCAACGATTATACCCAATATTTGAAAAATACAATCATATCAGACATTTTGGTGCTAATGCTCTGGAAATGGCATTATTTGCAAGAGGATTAATAGATATTTTTATCGATTTGAGAAATAAAATAAGAATTCAAGATATTGCTGCAGGTTATCTAATTGTGAAAGAATCTGGAGGAATACTATTAGATGCAGATTTGAAACCACTTGATGCAGATCTAAGTTATGAGACAAGAATTTCTTTTGTTGCAGCTGCAAATCAAGAAATTCTTGATGAAATAATGTCACAAATTGACAAATAGATCAATTATACAATAGACTGATTCGTTGTGATTAATTTTGAGATTATTTGATAATTCTTAACAATAATCAAAACAAATTAACAAACCATAACAGAAATATATTTATCTCAAGTCGCAAAAAATCATTTCATATGGTAACTGAGATGAAATCTAAAGTAACCTATATGGAGTTACTGAAAGAAGATCTTGTAATCATACGACTGGTACCAGAAAATGGAATGCCACATTATAAGACAGGTCAATTTTTAACAATTGGGCTTCCAATACCATCGGAAAAAAAAATTGTTAGAAGAGCATATTCGATAGCATCACATCCTGAGAATCGAGATTATTTTGAATTTGTAATCAGATGGGTAAGAAAACCACTACCTGGTAGAGTAACTACTGAATTATTTTATGCAAGTGTTGGAGATACAGTATATCTTGGAGAACCAACAGGTGCAGCATTACAAATTAGCAATAAACTACCAAATGGACAAAAAGACAACCGAAGAGTAATTTGTGTAGGCGGCGGTACAGGATTAGCACCATTTATTGCATTTGCAAAACATTTCCATGATACTAATGATAAACGCGAGGTTGTAATTCTACATGGTGCAAGCTATGTTGATGAATTAAGCTACAAACGTCTCTTAACAGATTTTGAAAATGAAAGTGAAAAAAGAGGCAGGGATCAATGGAATTTTAGATACAGGGCAGCAATCAGCAGGCCAAAAGAATACTTCAATAGATCATGGAATGGTCATGTGGGAAGAGTTGAATCATTTTTTACCCCTGATAAAAAAACAGGATTGTCGCCAGTAGAAGAAATGGTAGGAGAGAAGATAACTCCGGAAAACACAATCATCTACATTTGCGGATATCAAGGAACAATAGATGGAGTGATTGAGTATCTGGGTCCAAAAGGATTTGTCACAGAACATGAAAAAAAATCAGATGGAAGCTTTGCAATAAAGTATGAATCATACGGATAAAAGAATTTTATAAATTATTAGCAACATCTGTTTTTGATCAATACGAAGGATTGTAGATGGTGGATTTTTATATTCAGAGTATTTTACAAAATCATGGCAAAACTCAAGTGTATTGATTATGGATTTGAGTGTGATTTTGTAGCAGAGGGTGAAATGGAATCTGTTATTGAGAATTTTAGAAATCACACTGATGAAGAGCATGGAATAGACTATTCTAAAGAAGCCATCATGCAATTTCTTTTAAGAAAACAAGGATTATAGTAAAATTAAGCATCTAATCGTTTCATTCTAGCAGACAAAACAGGTAGTTCTTTTTCAATAATTTTTTCCACTGCAGGAACAATTCCAATTCTGGATCTCACACTTTCATCAAATATTTCTGCAATCTGATCCCTAAACAATAGTTTGATTCCAGGAAGCGCAGTGATTCCTTCATCAACAGTTCTAGGATCAGATAAATCCAAAATCAATGTGCCTTTTTTCTTTTCTTCCATCACTAGTCTAATTCTATCATACGTGATTAAGAAATAATCAGAAGTAGTAGCCACAAAAATTATATCATATTTGTCAAATCCTGCTAAAACATCATTAAAGTCTACAGGATTTCCGCCAAGGATTGTTGTAAAACCAGTAGCCCGAGTCAAAGTTCTACTTGTTACATCAAATAAAATTCCTTTCGTGCTTAGGGTTTTTGCAAGCATGGCAGCAGACTCGCCAGTACCAATTATCAATACTTTCTTCTTAGAATCAAGTCCTGCCTTTTCATCAACGAGTTTTACGGCCACATCACCCAATGAGACAACATCTTTTGCTATTCCTGTAGTATCTCGCATACGAGCAGCAAGTCGAATTACACTTTCAAACAATTTATTGAGAATGTTACCAGATACGCCTGCACTCTTTGCATCTGCCAACGCTTTAACAATATCATTAAAAACGCTTTGCCATCCAACAACTAGAGAGTCCAATCCTGATGCTAATCGTAAAAGATGCAAGTAGACATCATCGCCTTTGTATACTTCCAGCGTTTGATCAAAATGATCAATATCGATTTGTTCTAATGATGACAAAGATACCCAAGTATCTTTTATTTTATTTAACACAAGTGTTTTACCTTCTGCTCTTCTAGCATCAGGAGAGTCATCAATTTCCACATTACTTACTGTAAAAATTTCAACCCTAGTTGCTGTTTGAATAATTATACATTCATCAACACCGGGAATTTTTTTAAATTCTGCACATGCAGCTGCAACATCTTTGAAAGAAAACTTTGATATTGTATGTATTGGAACATTTTTGAAAGTAACTCTTGCATTCATCACATCAAAACTTACTTGACCCAACTCATTCACCTATTATGCTTTAATCCTATCCCGTCCACCCTTTGCGGTTCTAAAAACATTCATTCCAATAAAGTAATTCTCATGCAAGGATTCCAAATAAGTAATTTCATTTTCGGTTTCTCTAATTTCTTTTGCAGTTGTATTAGGATCATTTTTTAATTTTTCAAGTTTTTGTCTAGTTTCTTCCAAAAACGAATCAACTCCACGTTCATAATTTGAGACACCGCCAAATTCTGGACTAAGAACATGATCAGGAACATATCTTGGTGTATGGTCTTGTGGAATTTCTGCTTGTCTTGTAAGAGATTCTTGCTCTTCTGCAGTAAGAATAGGTCTTGGAAATCTATCCTTTTTATCTAAAAAGAATTCAGGCTCACCCATTTCTCTTCTAAAGATTTCTTCGCCTTGTCTCTTAAAGGTGTAATCAGATTTCTTGGCAGTATCAGATTTTACTTCAGCCGCGATGGCTTTGTATTCTTCTTCTGCTGCAGCTTCTGCTGCAGCTTTGGCGGCTTCTGCTTTTGCTAAAGCCTCTTTTACTGCAAGTTCAGCTTCTTCAACAGCTTTGGCTGCTGCTTCAGCTTTTAGTATTGCAGCTTCAGATATTTTTGCTTCTGCTGCGATTTTATCTTCTGCAGATTTAGATTCAATATTTGCAGATTCATCAACTGATGGCGTTTCAGATACTGAGTCTTCAATAGTTTTTGTTTCTACTTCAGATTCTTTTTTATCTTCAGACATCAAAATTTACTAAAATTGCCTGAATTTTAATATTCTTGTGAGATGAATCGTTTATCAATCATTTTTCAATGACAGTGTCTAGAAATTTTATTTTGATCGGTTATAAAAAAATTTGAAAATAATGAAAATTGAAATAATGGCGCCCTCGGCGGGATTTGAACACGCGTCTCAGCCGTGACAGGGCCGAATTCTAGACCGGGCTATACTACAAGGGCACAAGTTGATTGAGTCAGATTGCCAGATTAAAAGTTTCTGTCAGAACAAAATCTTTTGTAAAAGACTAAATTATACGCTGAAAGCATTTTTTACGAGGGTCTATGGCGCAGCCAGGTAGCGCACCGGACTTTTAATCCGGTTGTCGTGGGTCCGAATCCCACTAGACCCGCTCCTCATCATTGTTCTAGTTAATTGATTATTTGAGATACTTGTTTTGCTAAATCTTCAAGGGCTAAAGCAATTTTATTTTCTCTTTTAGACATATCTAATCTGCAAGCATTTATTTTTTGAATTCTGTCAGAAATCATTCTTTTTTGTTCATCATAGCCTGAAGAACCATACGATTTTCTGTCTTTCAATGACGAAACAACAGTTGTTGAAGAAATAATTTTGGAAACAATTTTTGGATCAACATCAGAGCCTTCTACAGATTTTTTTATTTCGGCTGAGGTTAATTTTGAGATAGATTTTTTTGAATTGTGTGAAAGTTGTACTAGAATTCCTGCAATTTTATGGGTAACTCGAAATGGAATTCCTTCTTGAACTAATTTTTCAGCAATGTCTAACGCAATAAGATTACTAGAATCTGTAATTTTTTTCATTTGTTTTTCATTTATTTTCATAGTAAGAATAATGGATTTTATAATCAACAACGCACTAATAGAAATTTTTGACGTTGACCATATTGATGATTTTATTTGTTGTAAATCACGTCCATAACCAGATGCTAAACCTTTGACAGTAGTCAAAATTGCAGTTAAATTTCCAATTACTTCAGCAGTTTTTCCTCTGGTCAATTCCAAAATATCAGGATTCTTTTTTTGAGGCATTACACTTGAAGGAGATGTAAATTCGTCTGAGAGTTCAATGAAAGAAAATTCAGAAGTAGACCAAATAATAAAATCCTCGGACATTCTGCTTAGGTTAGTCATCAAGATTGAAATCATTGCGACATATTCTGCTACAAAATCACGTGTGCTTGTTGCATCAAGGGAATTCTCAATAACAGTATCAAACCCAAGCATTTTTGCTGTGCTATGTCTATCAATTGAAATGCTCGTACCGCCAACAGGTCCAGCGCCAAGTGGACTTTGATTAACCCTGTCAAATGTTTCAAACAATCTTTGAAAATCCCGAAACAGAGCATCTGCCTGTGCTAAAAGATAGTGAGAAAATAGACCTGCTTGAGCTTGCTGGAGATGAGTATAGAGTGGCATGATTGTTTTTTGATGATTTTTAGCCACAGAAATAATGGATTCAATTGTATCTAGCAGACAATTACAAATAATATTAATATCATCTCGAATTTTCATTCTAATATCTAATACAACTTGATCATTACGTGATCTTGCAGTATGCATTTTTCCACCACTTGTCATACCTGCTTTTTTTATAACTAGAGACTCAATAAGCTCATGAATGTCTTCTGCGCCAGAAGATGAATCGAATTTTTCATTTTTCAAATTCTCTAATGACGATAGAATTTTTTTTGCATCATTTTTTGTAATGATGTTGTTTTGAAACAACATCAAAGAATGAGCTTGACTTCCAAGAATATCATAAAGTGCAATTTCAGAATCATCATCAACTGATGAAACATAATCTAAAGTAATATCACTCAAATCAGTACCAAGACGTGAACGATACATTACCTAGTGTTCTAAAATGGTTATATATAGCATCGACGCTTTTGCCGACATGAGCCAAGATATCAAACAGCTACGAGTAAAATTATTTGATGAACTATCAAAGATAGTAGATCCTGAAATCAACACATCGATTGTTGAACTAGAATTAATTGACGAAGTAGATATCAACAACAGCAATGTCAAAGTTGATTTACATCTTACCAGTCCATTCTGCCCAGCAGTATTTGGTTTTAAGATTTGTCAGGATATTCATGATAATCTTTTGAAGGTAGATGGAGTGGATGATGTTAAAGTTAATGTTTCAAATCATTTTATGGCTGAACAGATTAACAATCAGGTAAACAATAGTCCAAATCCAAAGAAAAAATAGGTTAACTTCTAAAACCTAGTAAGTATCCACGAAGCAGTTGGATTCCCATAGCAGGATCGACTCCTTTCGGACATACTTGACTACAAGAGCCCGCAAAATGACATCTCCATATCCCATGAGAATCATCAATTATTTTTAATCTAGAATCTTTTCCTTTATCTCGGCTATCAGCAACATATCGATATGCTTGAGCTAATGCCTGTGGTCCAACAAAAGAAGAATCAGTTGCCATTGTAGGACATGCAGAATTACACAAACCACATTTGATACAGTTTGCAAATTGGATGTATTGTTCTACTTCTTCTGGAGATTGCAAAAATTCTTTTTCATCAGATGTTAATTCTGTATCATCTCTGATTAGATATGGTTTGATTTTTTGATGTGTATCAAACAATCTTTCAAACTTTACTGCCAAATCTCGAATTATTGGGAAATTATTCATTGGTTCGACAGTTACAACATTGGAATTGAGTTCACTAATTTTTGTAAAGCACGCTAATCTGGGTTTCCCATTTATTATCATTCCACAGGAACCACATGTAGCTTGTCTGCAAGAATAACGTACTGCTACTGAATGATCAAAATGCTTTTTCACTTCAAGAATTGCTTCTAAAACAGTTGTCCATCTCTCATATGGAACAGAAAACTCCATAAATTTACTAGAATCATCATGTTCAGGATTATATCTTGAAATTCTAAGAGTGATAGATTTTGAGGAAGACAATGGTGTTGATGTTTGCTCATTTGCAATACCAGATGCTTGTGTCACTTCTATACCATCCCCATGTTAGTCATAATAATTGTTCTTGAGCCATATGCTATTAGTGCAATCATAGCTGCAAGACATCCATAAGAAACGGCTTTTTCATACAGTCTACCTTGTTTTAATTCCAATAAAATAACTCTTAGTCCATTAAATCCATGAACAGAAAGTAAGATGAGAATGAGTTCCAACATTATAGCATATGGGATAAATTTGTAGTTAGCAAGAACACTTTCATATTCTAAAGATTCTGCAAATCCCTGCGTAAGACGCATCAATATGTGAACTGCCACTAAAGCCACTGCTGCTAAAGCAGTCCCATAGTGGATTTTCATAATAGTGCTTTCTCTCATTTTATTCACCAAACATTACCGCTAAACCATACATCATTGCAACTGCTGCAAGAACTATTGCAGAATAGATTCCTATTTTGTGTCTATAATTCTGTGATGCAGGATCATATGGATAGTCGGGTCTAGCAGGTTTTCCTACACCCACTCCACCATGGCCTAACATCACTCGAATTCCATTTACAGTGTGAAATACACACATTGCAATTACAATTGCCAATATTGCATGTCCTTCTGTAGTTTGGGTTAATTCAAGAAATTCATTCCATCCTACTTGCCCCCTTAGAATAGTGCTAGTTTCATAAATATGACCAATAAAATACGCAAGCAACCCCAAGCCACTTAATCGCATTAACAAATATGCAACACGTTCAATTCCGTATCTACGAGGATTAATCATTCCTCCAATACCTTCTTTGTTTTCATCTTGTGGCATCTAGTATTTTCTCTCCACTGGCTGATACTTAGTTATTGTTACAGGATGTGTTTTCATAATTGGTTCATTTGGATCATAGTAAGCAAGTGTGTGATGTAAAAAGTTAGCGTCATCACGTTTAGTGTAATCAGTTCTTGCATGTGCACCACGAGACTCCTTTCTGTTTATTGCACCTAACAACACAATCTCTGCCACTCTAAACATAGAATCAAGTTCCATCACATTTGCGAAATTAGTATTGTATTCTTTTGCTTTGTCATCAACATGTTTCCAAGTTTGTGTTTTTAATTGACGGATTTTTTTAAGGCCTTCAACAAGATTGGTTTCATTTCTGTAAACATATGCTTTATCATTCATAGTATCAGTGAGTTCTTGTCTAATTTCATATGGATTGGCATCACCATTGCCTCTAAAGATTCCATCATAGATTCGTTTTTCTTCAGCGGCTACCAAATGATGAGGCCATGGATTTGAAGAGTGTTCCTTTTGAATATACTCAACTGCTAATTCTCCAGTAATTTTACCCCAAACTATACACTCAGAAGTCGAATTTGCACCCAAACGATTTGAGCCATGGACACTGTTACATGCAGCTTCACCGGCTGCCCAAACTCCTTGAATTTCTGTGGCACCATCAATATCAGTATGAAGTCCACCCATCATATAATGACAAACAGGTCTAATGTCAAGTAAATCTGTAGCAGGATCAATACCAGAAAATTTTATAGATATTTCTCTAATACCGCCTAGTTTCTCTTTGATTTTTTCATCTCCAAGATGTCTCAAATCAAGCTTCATACAATCAACTCCAGTTTCATGTTTGAATCCATGACCTTCTTGAATTTCAGTCATAATTGATCTTGATACAATATCACGTGGAGCTAATTCCATCTTACCGGCAGCATATGTTTTCATGAATCGTTCACCTTTATTGTTAAGAAGATAACCACCTTCTCCTCGTGCGCCTTCCGTAATCAAAATTCCAGAAGGTAAAATTCCTGTTGGATGGAATTGTACAAACTCCATATCTTTGAGAGCCATGCCAGCACGCAATCCCATATCTAAGCCGTCAGGAGTTGAGGAAAGCGCATAAGTTGAAAAGCTGTACAATCGTCCTGCACCGCCTGTTGCAATAATGAGTGCTTTTCCTTTAATTGTGTAAAATGTGCCAGAGCCTAATTCAATTGCAGTAATTCCCATGAATTTTTTTCCGTCATGCACAATAGATGTTACAAACCACTCGTTAAGATATTCAATATTTTCAAATTTCTGACAAGTGTCATACAAAGTTTGCATTTCAAAGAAACCAACTTTATCAGATGCATATGTTGCACGTGGAAAGCTATAACCGCCAAAATTACGTTGATCAATTCTACCATCTTTTCTTCTAGACCATGGCATTCCCCAATGATCTAATTGATGAATTTCCTGTGGCATTTCAACACATAGTCTTTCAGCAACATCTTGATCTGCAAGAAAATCACTTCCTTTGACAGTATCATAAACATGAGATTCAATTGTATCGCCCTCATCTTCAAAAAGTACTGCTGCAGTTCCACCTTCTGCTGAAACAGAATGAGAACGCATTACTTGTAATTTTGAGACGACTCCAATTTTGAGATGTGGTCCTTTTTTTGCAGCAGCTATTGCAGCACGTAAACCTGCAAGACCAGAGCCACAAATAATCAAATCAAATTCTATAGAATCAACCATTTTTCAGTCAAACTTGCTTTGGGCGGGATAAATATGTAGTAATTGTTAGGCATGATCCAAAATATTAAAATATATCACTAGTGATATCACTAGTGATGATTTCTGAATGGTTTCAGAGGGTTGGAAGTTCAGTCCCAAGAGGCTTTTCGAGATATTTTATTTTAGAATTATTGAAAAAAACACCACATACAGGAAAAGAGATCATAGATTATGCAGTAGAGCAAAGTAACGGTATTTGGAAACCATCTCCAGGATTGATTTACCCATTATTAGGAAGATTACTTGATGAGGGATTAATTGATGAAACAAAGGATGGAAAATATCAACTAACACAGAAAGGAAAAGACACAGCAGAAGACGTAGACAAGGTAAATGATATTGTTAAAAAACAATTAGAAGTCTTGTTCAGATTAGGCAATGTTGGAAGATTTGTAGCAATAGATCTTCTAGAAAAAATTTCAACGATGGGATCTATACTTAGTTCAAATTTTGTAAACATGACTAATGATGAAACTCAAAAATACAAGAAATTCCTTGAAGAAGAATTAAAAAAAATTAATGAAAAAAAATCAACGCCAAAAGGAAAAGAGATCAAAATAGAATAATCATATTAAAAGATAAAAATTAATCAGTTTTTAGAAATACCAATGAGATGACGTATTATATAACAAAAATCTATAATTTGTGGTTCAAGGCTTTTATTCTAGAAACAAAAAACGTGTGATATTTCACAATGAGTCTATTTTAAAATCATAAATAATTCAGTTAAAGAACACAATTATGAAAAATTTGAAAAGCATGTTAAAATCAAAAAAACCACTTGTTATTCCAGGTGTTTATGATGCATTAGGTGCAAAGATTGCTCAAAAAGTAGGATTTGACGCAATGTTTCAAACAGGATATGGGACATCTGCAACATTATTTGGAATGCCAGACTATGGATTTATCGGAGCTACAGAAACTGTTGATAATGCCAGAAGAATTTGCAGAGCAGTATCAGTTCCTGTGATTGTTGATTCAGATACAGGATATGGAAATGCATTAAGCGTATGGAAATTAGTAAAAGAATTAGAATCTGCAGGAGCATCTGGAATATTCTTAGAAGACCAACGATGGCCAAAACGATGTGGGCACATGCAAGGAAAAGAAGTAATATCACAACAAGAATACACTGAAAAATTATCTGCTGCAATTGACGCAAGAGAAAGTAAAGATTTCATTATTGTTGCACGAACAGATGCAAGAGCAACTGAAGGATTAGATGAGGCAATTCAACGCGGAAAACAAAATAAAAAGACAGGAGCAGATGCAATTTTTGTAGAAGCCCCAAGATCTATTGATGAAATGAAGAGAATAGGAAAAGAAATCAATGCCCCACTAGTTGCAAACATGATCGAAGGCGGAGCTACTCCATTAAGTTCAGCTGAAACATTAAGTAAGATGGGATTTAACATAATTCTTTATCCATTATCAGTCTTGTATGCCAATACATTTGCAACAATGAATATTCTAAAAGAATTGAAAAAATCTGGAAATACGTTAAAGTTCAAAGAAAAAGTTGTGAATTTTGATCAGTTTAACGACTTGGTTGAACTTTCCAAATTCAAAAAGATGGAAGCAAAGTATGGTAAATTAAAAAGGGAATAAAATAAAAAATTTCAAGTAAAGAATCTAGTTTTGATTTCTCTTTACTTCAATTTCTATTGTTGAAACGTTTCTATTTCTACCGTCTTGTGACTCTAGAGATTCTGAGCCAATCTTGATTTCTCCGATAGAGTAGCCTGCATTTTCAGTCTTTCTTGCAATGATTTGAGCTACATCCACAGCACGTCCTATGCTGAGTCCTCTAGCTTTGATGTTGACGGATGGTAAGTTTGCCAATTGAATTAGCGTTGATGTTACATATGCCATCAATGGTTTCTTACCAATGAATACGGTGTCTCGGGTTTCATTTGACATGCAACATTTGGTATTTAAGGATAATTTAAATCTAAAAGGGTTTTTTTGAATTAAATTAAAAAAAGATTCAAAAATTCGAAGTATTATTAACCAGAAAAATGGAATTTAGTCAGAATTTGGAAAATATTTCAAAAGTTTTAGAATCAGCAAATAGTTTAGAAAAAATCAAAATTTTAGAGACGCTAAATAATACAGACAATCCAGAAATTTTAGAAAAAATAATTTCAAAATTAGACGATGATAGTATTGAAGTTAGAGGTGAAGCATTTAGCTCACTAATATTAAATGAAAACGATATTTCAAATTTTTTGGTCGATGCTTTAAAGAATACAAGTAAGAATGTCAGGGGTTATGCATCATTGGCATTAGCAAACAGGAATGAAATGTCTGCAATTCCTGAGATACTGAAACTTGTAAAAGATGAAAGATCAATGGTCAGATCATGTGCACTTGGAGCGTTAGGACATCTAAAGGTGAAAGAAGCTAAGGATGTGTTTCTTGAAGCATTGTTTGATCCTAACATAGAAGTAAAAAAAAGTGCATTACATGCAATTATTGATCTAAAAATTGAGATTTCAGAAGAAATGATAAAACAGATTTTAATTGAAAACGATCTTGAGATAGAAAAAATGATTACTTTGATAAAAAAATAAGTGGACCGGAAGGGATTTGAACCCTTGATCCGATGCATGCCATGCACCTATCCTACCGGGCTAGACGACCGGCCCAACAATCAGAATTCTGATTGAGATTCGTTTTTCAAATTGGTTATTAACGTTTAGCGGTTTTAGAAGATAACTGATGTATGAAATTAACACAATATATTTAACCGTGCAAATGTTGATTCAATCGTTATGGTAGTAGATAACAAAGCGACCGTTACTTATGTTCAATTATTAAAAGAAGATCTGGTAATTATCAGACTAGTTCCAAAAGACGGTCCTGTTCCAGATTATCAAGCAGGACAATTCATCACACTGGGTTTACCAAATCCAGCAGAAAATGGAAAAATTGTTAGAAGAGCATATTCAATAGCATCTCATCCAGAAAATAGAGACTATATCGAACTTGTAATTAGATGGGTAAGAAAACCACTTCCAGGAAGATTAACCACTCAAATATTCAATACAAAAGAAGGAGACGAAATTCTTTGGTTAAAACCCACGGGCCGTGCATTATTGATTAATGAAGAACTTGCCAATGGTGAAAAAGACAACAGACGAATTGTATGTATTGGCGGTGGAACAGGCCTTGCACCATTTGTAAGTTTTGCACAGCATCTTCACGATGCAGGTGATAAACGAGAAATCGTTGTGCTACACGGTGCAAGTTATGTTGATGAATTAAGTTACAAGGATTTGCTAACCGGACTTGAAAACGAGAGCATTGCAAGAGGCAAAGAGGAATGGAATTTCAAATACAGAGCAGCAATCAGTAGACCGCAAGAATGGTTTAACAGATCATGGGCAGGTCAAGTTGGAAGAGTTGAGACATTTCTTAGACCAAGAGACAACGGACTGTCTCCATTAGAAGAATTAATTGACGATAAAATAACTAAAGAAAATACTATATTCTACGTTTGTGGATGGCAAGGAACAATAGATGGTGTAATGGACTTTTTGAATCCTAAAGGATTTGTCACAGAACACAGCAAACGTGAAGACGGTAGTTTTGAAGTCAAATACGAATCATACGGATAAAACTTTAGTAAATCAATCATTGAAATATGAGAATTATTTAGTTGATGAAGTTGATTACGGCATTATATCTTGCACATCTAAATCCGGTTACAAATGCACATGTTGAAATTATTTCAGAGTTAAAAAAGAATGCAGACATTGTCAAAGTGATGCCCGTAGTTTTCAAAGATGGTAACAGGGAGGTTAACAGTAAAAGTTTTCCATTTAATTTTGAGACCAGAAAGAAGATGCTAGTCTCAGTATTTGGAGATTCCATTCAAATCACAGATGACTATGCATTTTTTGCTCCATTTAAGAAATACTTGCCTCCATTACTAGCCCCAAGATCATGGAAATTAAGAAAACAAATTCTTAGAGGAGTTGAAGGGAAATTTTTTTCATATACAGGAGACAAAGTGGAAGGATACATGCTAAAGTGTTACGGATTAAAGCCAAAAATTGGCGAGAGAAAATCTCTTTCTGCATCATCAGTTAAAGAAAAACTCTATGATGCAGTACTAAAAGAAGAGTCTTCTTGGAAAGAAGATGTTCCTGAAAAAATAGTAAAAATAATTGAAGACGATTGGGATACGGTAGAAAAGTTTGCAAAAAGTGAAGACATGACTACACGAGTTATAGGAATGAAATTTCCTAAAGAAGGATTTGACCAAAAGACTAGTTCATAGTCATTTGTCATGTATGTTGTGGCTAAAAATGCTGTACAAAATTTTAAAGATTGAAAATAGATTAATACACATACCATAAATTGCTCCTATGAAACTTCCGCTTTCAAAATATGTTTGGTTTGATGGAAAGTACGTACTTACAGAGAAAGCTCAAGTTCCAATCACAACACATGCACTTCACTATGGAACATCGATATTTGAGGGGATAAGGGCATATTGGAATGGAAAAAATCTCAACGTGTTTAGATTAGATGAACATGTAAAACGATTTAGAAAGTCAGGACAGTTTTACAACATTACACTTCATTTCTCAGATCAAGAAATTACAGATGCAGTAATTGGAATTTGTAAGAAAAACAAGATAACAAAATCATGCTACATCAGGCCATTTTATTTTATAGGCGATTATGGAATTAATCTGCATGTAACAGAAAAGGCACCAACAAACGTTGCTATCTTTACGTTTCCATTTGGGGATTTATTTAATAAAAATGGGATTACTGCAGGAGTTGTATCGTGGAGGAAATTCTCAGACATGTCTACTCCTCCACAAGCAAAAATGGGAGGAAACTATCTTAATTCAATCATTGCAACACAAGAGGCAAAAAGAAATGGGTTTGATGAAGCAATATTGCTTGATCATAACGGAAATGTCAGTGAAGCACCAGGAGAGAACATCTTCATCGTAAGAAATGCACAATTGGTAACACCATCACTTGCATCATCTGCACTTGAGGGAATTACTCGTGATGCAGTTATAAAAATTGCAAAGGATTTGGATATCGATGTTGTTGAAAGAGACATTACAAGAAGTGAGTTAACCATATCAGATGAGATCTTTCTGACAGGTACTGCAGCAGAGATAACACCAATTGTGTTAATGGATTCACAGCAGATAGGAAATGGTAAACCAGGAGACATCACACAAAAGATGATGCAAGAATACCACAATATAGTAATGAGCAAAAACGATGATTACACTCATTGGTTAACTGAGGTGTATTAGATGAAAATTGTTCAGATTGGAACTGGTGGATGGGGAAAGAATCACACACGTATTTTATCACAATTAGGTGTACTTGTAGCAGTATGTGACGCTGATTCTCAGAAAAGCAAAGAATATGGAGAAAAATATTCAGTCAATCACTATGAATCACTAGATGATTTGTTACACTCTGAAGAATTTGATGGTGCATTTGTTGTAACACCGACATCTACTCACACAGCAATTACAAAAAAATTGCTAGAGGCAAAAAAACATGTATTTGTAGAAAAGCCAATGACATACAAATCAGAAGACGGTGAAAACCTCGCAAGACTTGCAGAAAAAAACAAAGTCATTTTGACTTGTGGATACATTGAGAGATTCAATCCAGCAGTAGACGTAGTAAAAAAAATGGTCAAGGAGAAAAAATTTGGTGAATTAGTTATGCTTGAATTTCATAGAGAGAACAGAATGCCGCTTCACATCAAAGATGTGGGAATTATTTATGATACTTCAGTACACGATATCGATACTGCAAACTGGTTGTTTGATGACATGCCTCAGGTAATATTTGCCAGAGCAGGAAAAATAAGACATGAACATGAAGATTTTGCAAGCATTATGCTAGGATACAAAAATGATAAAGTGGCAATCATTTCATCAAACTGGATCACTCCAAAAAAAGTCAGAAAGTTCAGTGCAGTGTGTTCAGATGCAATAATTTCATCAGACTTTATCAGTCAAGAGATAATTGTAGAAAAAGACGAAGAGACTCAAACGGTTCAAAATGAAAAACAAGAACCGTTACTGTTAGAAATTAAGAGCTTTCTTGGAGCAATTGAAGGCAAAAACAATCAAGTGGTAACAGCACAACAAGCAGTCAACGTTACTAAAATTGCCGAAGCTGCACTTTTATCTAGTCAAAAAGGAATTCCCATCTATCTGGATTTAAAATGAACAAAACAATGATGGATATTTTGGCATGCCCAATTGACAAGAATCATCCCTTAGAATTATTTGAAATTAAAGAAAAAGATAACGTGGTATCAGAAGGGGCCCTGTTTTGCCCAAAATGCTCTAGATTTTATCCAATTATTGAGGAAATTCCTATTATGCTTCCTGACGAACTGCGAGACAAAAAACAGGAAATGGAGTTTCTAAAAAACAACAAAGACAAATTGCCTGAAAAAATTATTACAAAGGCAAACCCATGGCATTTGTGAAATAATGATTACTAATTTTATTTCAGAAAAAGCAAAAATCGGCAAGAATGTAAGTATTTGGCATTTTTCATATGTTGGTGACAATACAGTGATTGGAGATAATGTGAAAATAGGATCTCTTGCACATGTTGATTATGATGTAAAAATTGGCGAGAACACAAAGATTGAAGGTCAAGTGTACATTCCTCCACTTTCAAGAATTGGAAAAAATGTCTTCATTGGTCCAGCAGCAGTTCTAACAAATGATCCATATCCAATGTGTGACAAAATGATAGGAGTTACAATTGAGGATAACGTGATAATCGGTGCACGTGCAGTAATCAAGGCAGGAGTCACTGTAAAAAAGAACAGTGTTGTTGCAATGGGCGCTGTTGTAACAAGAGATGTACCTGAAGACTCTGTTGTTATTGGTTCACCAGCTACTATCAGATATACTAGAGCAGAGTATGACAAGAAACAAAGACAGTGGAAGGAAAGTTAAGAATTTATTTCTTTTTTGAAAATAAAGTTTTTTAGTTTTGATAGAATCAAAATCCAAACTACAACTAGAATAATTGCAATTACTCCTTTAATCACAGATGCAATAAACCAGTCAAGGTCACCAAATCCTGTAACAGTGATTGGTCCTAGAATTGTAACTAGAATGCCGCCACCAATAATTATCAGAACCCACATTCCAAACAAAAATCCAAACAGTGCGGACTTCAAAGAGACACATCCATCATAAACGCTGTAATTATTGCCAATATTCCTGAGAATATTCCTAGTTTGAAAATTGCAAATGCAACTTGCTTTTCAGATAACGGGCCACCTGCAAGAATCAGTCTCACCAAAGTTACAGGTGCGGATTTGTCATTTGTTGCCTCTAGTTTATTATCATCAGTGAAGATCACCGGTTTTCCCTTGATCTCTCTGTGCTCTACTATGCGTTTTACACTTGATAAAAACAAAAATGAATTTATCACTGCAGGCAATAGTGCTACTGCTGCAATGATTTCCACTCCACCTACAATTGCAATTGCACCATACATTGCACCTAGTGTTAGCGCACCAGAATCTCCTGGAAAAATTTTGCTTGGGATTTTATGATATTTGTAAAATGCCAATGAGACAAATCCAAGCGGCAAGCTAACTATTGCAATTTCATAATTTTGTACAATAAACAAGCAGATTGACAAAGTAAAACTTGCAATCACCATAAAGCCGCTTGCAACACCGTTTAACACATCAATTGAATTAATCGTGTTTCCCGTAATTGGAATCATAAATAGTACAAGTGCAAGGTACAGTGCAGGGATTTGCACTACCCCAAACAACGGAAAGGCAAGATCTGAATCATATGCACCAAAAACAATAATTGGAATTGCAGCAACAGCTAGTGCTGCAGGTTTGAACCATCCTTTCATTACTTTTCTATCATCGACATATCCAATTACAAATGCTGCAGATGTTGTGATAATGATTGCAAGAATTTCATTGAGTTGCAAAAATGCATAAAGAATAATTTCAGATGCAATAATTCCTGCGATAATTGATGGTCCACCAGGCCTTACTACCATCACATCTTCTATTTTGTTCATGTCTTTTACTGCAAAATTTCTTTGTGTTAGAACTTTGATGAGCGGAGGGGTCATAAAATATACAACAAAAAACGCAACAACACATGAAACTATAGCAGGAATGAGCAACTCTGTCAATTATCTAACCCTTCGTAACTCGTCTTTTATCTTATCTGCAATGGTTGAACCAATTTTATCAATCTCTGCTAATTTATTCACAGGGATCTTCCTCAAATCATCTAGATTTTTGATGCCGTGCTTGTAAAGAACCCTAGCTCTAATCCTGCCTATTCCTTTAACTCGAACTAGATCAAGTAGTTCGTCCCGAATTCCATAGACGATTCTTTTTCTCAAATTGCCTAGTTCTTCTAGTAAATCTGCCCGCTCAACATGCTTTGATATTTCCCTTAGGCAGTATGCAAGCCAATTGGCACTCTCAGTCATCCTATGCATATCTCCAGATTCTATCCCGAGATTATCTGAGAGCGATAACTCTGTAGATTCAGTAATCCAAGACTGCAATGCCAACAGACTTCTTGAGCAATCGTATTCTGAGATGGGCTCTAATAACTGAGAGGAGTTATTCTCGATCATCAAACTTGCTGACTCGTAGTCTTTTTGTCGCAGTGAGAATTTTGGAAAAAATTCTTCACAGTTTGTAATGAGATGTAAAAATCCAAACGTGTGCTTTCTTTCTTGAGATACATTCTCTATTGAATCTCTAAAGTATGTTGCAGTTAATGGATCAATGTACAGCATTGATGTTTTTTTTCCAAATTCAGTAGCTGCATATCTTTCACCTTTTTTAATTATCAGGAATTTGCTTGAAAGAAAACGCAGGGAAATATCAATTGCAAATTTGATAGTTGGTTTTCTTGATTGTAATCCACCCAAGGTCTGTAAAAAAAACTCTAGAATTTCTTCTTTTTTTATTCCTGGATGTGTAACTATAACACTAAGTATGTGAGTTCGCAGAGATTTATCATCAGTAATTTTTGATATAATTGGTTCTGGTTCGCCGTTAATGTAATACTCCATTAGATCTTCTGTGTTTCCGTTTCCTACAATTATTGATTCACCGTAATCGTCATACTGTGGTCTTCCAGCCCGTCCACACAACTGTTTATACTCTAAAATGCTAATTGGTCTGTTTGCTCCAACTTTTGCATTGTATCTATTCACATTTGATATTACAACTCGTCTTGCAGGAAGGTTGACACCTGCAGCTAATGTTGGGGTGGAGGACAATAGTTTGATTGTGCCTTTGCGGAATTCTGCCTCTATTGTTTCTCGACATTTTTGGTTCAATCCTGCATGATGAAACGCAACCCCTTTTTTTACAAGCAATGCAAGTGTCTTTACTAGTTCGGTATGTTCGTTTTCAGATAGAATTTTTTTTGATGTTTTTGCAAGTTCTGTAATTTCTTTTTTTTCTAGTATCTGAGAGATGGCATCAGCTGCTTTTGTTGCAAGTGCTTTTGAGCGAACTCTAGTCTCTGCAAACACTAGAGATTGACCTCCTTGTTGCACTGATTGTATGCCTAAATCAATTGAAGTTCCCCTCAAGCTACGTTCAATCTCAAAGGTTTTGCCATCATTCATTGTTATTTGATCTCCATCACATACCCCCTCAGTTAGGGGAACCGGTCGCCAATCATTTTTTACTAGTGTGCAACCAAGCCAGTCTGCAATCTCGTCAGAATTGGTAATTGTCGCACTAAGACCCACAATCTGGGGCTTTGCATCTAATAGTTTTAGTTGCGTCAGAATCATCTCAAGTGTTGGACCTCTGCTTTCATCTCCAATCAAATGCACTTCGTCGGAAATAACTAGACCAATTTCTTCAACCCATTCTGTTCCATGTCTAATGATGGAATCCATTTTTTCATTGGTTAGAATCAACACATTGCTATTTTCTAAATTCTTTTCAATTGTTTCAAAATCGCCTGTAGATATTGCGACTTTAACTTTATTTCCTAGTGAGACTTTTTCTAATTTTTTAAATTCTGTGAACTTTTCAGCAGCTAGTGCACGCAAAGGACTAAGATAGATTACCTTGCCCTTGTTCTTTGAGAGATAGCCAAGCATTGCAAGCATTGCAATCAGAGTCTTGCCACTTGCAGTAGGAGCTGATACTAGAATACTTTTGCCATCTAGCAATCCAGACTTTACGCTGTCTGCTTGTGGTGGATATAATTTTGTAAAACCTTGTGATTTTAAAAATTCAATTGCAGGATCAGAAAGTTCTAGTTTCTCTATGTTCATACTCGGTTATAGTGACCGGGTTTTGATTCATAAATAGATGCTTCCCTGAGCATTCTTCTGATATAGTTTCTTGCCTCTTCTTCAGAGAATTTTTCACTCTTTTCTAGTTCTTTGACAAATGTTCTCTCATCAACTGGAACCTTGTTGTCGCCTTCTAGACTTTTTAGTACATCCATGAACAACTGCATCTTTGAGACCTCACTTCTTGGTTTTCCTTGCAATACTCCAAGATCAACTTTACCGGTATTGACATCAACTCCTGCATCCTGAAGCATGCTCTGAATCAGAAATATTGCACGGTCAGCGTCTTCTTCATCTACTTTATCCTTCATTAGGAGCCTGGCTCTGGCAGTTGAAAGCCTGATAATTCCCTCCAACTGTCTTGGGGTAACTGTAATCATCTCTTCGGATTCTACATTTCTCATTTGCAGATAGTATGCCAGAATTTTCTCTTCAGCTTCTTTTGTCAAATCAGGAACTCCACGTTTTGCATATGAGAGATATTTTGTTAGCAAGTCAACTTCAATTACAGATTTTTTGTCAGTTCCTTTTGTTGTGTTTCTTTGAATTATGTGTCTTGCAATCTTTTCATCTCTTTCTTTTGTAGGAATATCCCTTACAACAAAGATCAGATCAAATCTTGTAAGCAATGGTATTGGCAAGTTGACATTTTCTGTAATGTTTTTGAATGGATCATATTTTCCATACATTGGGTTTGCTGCAGCCAAAATCGAGGTCCTTGCATTTAGTGTAGCTACAATACCACCTTTTGCAATGCTTGCTGATTGCTGTTCCATGACTTCGTGCAAAGCACTTCTGTCTTCAGGCTTCATCTTGTCAAATTCGTCTATACTTACAAGACCTTGATCACCTAGTACAACTGCACCAGCTTCTAGCATCATAATTCCTGTTTTGTCTCGAACTACGGCAGCTGTAAGTCCTGCAGCTGTTGAACCTCTACCAGAAGTGTACAAACCCCTTGGTGCAATTCTTGCACAAAACTTTAGCATCTCAGATTTTGCAGTACCAGGATCTCCTACAAGAAATACGTTGATGTCACCTCTAATCTTGCTTCCATCACCTAGTAATCTCTGATTGGAACCTACAATTAGTAAGAGAATAGCTTCTTTGATTAATGCTTGACCTTGAATGTGTGGAGCAAACGAATCAATTAATCTTTGATATACATCAGAACTTTGACTTAGAGCCTTGATGAGTTTTTCTTCTTCAGGTGAGATTTCTTCTCTTCCTATTTTTCTATCAGTTTTGGAACCACGTCCACTCAAAAATTCAATGTTATTTCCTTCAATTCTTAATCTATACAGTCCGCTGTGACCTCTCTGAATTCCTGCCACTGATTCTTGTTCGACTCTCACTACACCTGTAAGGATAATTCTATCACCAGGCCGTGCATTATCTACTAAATCCTGCCTAATTGTGACATCGATATAGTGAGGTAGTTGTCCTGGAGGCAAGTCCTCAGGAAGTTCCTGTAATCTGAGAATCTGAAAATCAATAAACTTGCTTGCTTCTGGCTTTAATTCAAAATCTCGGTGTTTACAAGTTGGGTTATCACAGACTATGGGAATCTTTACATCCATTCCTTTGAGCTGAATTACTTTGGTCGTATGCTCATCAGGACAAACAAAGACTAGCTCTTTTGCAAGTGGCTTTACCTCTGATGCTCTAACTACCATACCTGAAACACTTGTGATGTGTCCAATGGTTTCAGCGTTGATTTGTCTTAGACTACGCTCTAGTGGAAAATTAATTAGCCTTACACGAACTTCGTCTTTGATCTTTTCAGCATAATCACTAAATCTTGTTTGTAGTGCTTCTTTGATTGCTCTAGAGAATGCATCAAATATTCTATCAGGGTTTTGAGAAAATATAATCTCAATTTGTGGCTCTACAACTAGATCATTGTAATCAACAATAATATATTTTGAATTTTTTGGCATCATCTCGTCGATTGCATCGACATACTTGTAATTGCCATTTCGATCCTTGAATCTAGTAAGAAATTCTTTTACTTTGTCTGACAGTGCAGAGTCAGTAAATGTACTAGTTTGAGCGCTGCTCATTTAGATCTCCTGTTATTTGTTTTTCAAATTCTACGCTATTATCATGAATTGTTTTGTAAAAAATAGTCTCCTCAACAGTTAGTTTGTTGTATAATTCAGAATTGAGTTTGATAGAATCTGCAAGTTTTACTAGCTTACCTCTTCTCATTCTGAATAATTCTAACATCATACTTTCAACTCTGTCAAAATCATCGCGGTTTAGTACTTTCATTGATTCTTTTAGTTTGATGTAAAAATGAGGATCAAGTGTTGATATTTGGTATTCACCAACCATCTTTTCTTTTGATAGTGCTTGTTTTAGCTCAGTTATCATATCAGGCGTATCCAAAGTCCCTATTTTATTATCAGACAGAATCTTTCCAACCCACTGTGGCATGTTGTTTGTATCTCCCTGAGTTCCTTCAATCTTCATACCAGCCACGTTATACTTGAAATCATGATTAACGGTAAACTTGGCATCCTTTAGACGGTATCCTAGAGAATGTACTTTTTCTACTTTGTCTATTTCCATTTGAGATCACTTATCCTCCTTTAGATCCACAAGTATCGGATTGATCAATTCTGTTAACAATTTAGTGAGATCAATTGATCCTAATTAATTTCAGGCTGATCGCAGTACAAAATATACTAAATTTTGATTTTAAGATATGGTATAACACTATAACCAATTCGGATTTATTAATGGGATTTAGCACTTGATACTCATATGTCTGCAACTGGTATGTGGGTAGAAAAATATCGTCCGACAAAACTTTCTGAAATTGTAAACCAGACTGAGATAATTGGCAGTCTTGAGGCATTAATCAAAGATCCGACAGATATGCCACACTTGATGTTTTCAGGATCTGCCGGTGTTGGAAAGACAACTGCAGCATTATGTATTTCAAGACAAATTTTAGGAGATTATGCCAAAGACTACACGCTTGAGCTAAACGCATCAGATGAAAGAGGGATTGGAATGGTAAGAGAGAAAGTAAAGAAATTCTCAAGATTTGCTGGAATGGATCAGGTTCCTTTCAAAATTATTATTTTGGATGAGGCAGATGAGATGACATCTGATGCACAAACTGCCCTAAGACGAATTATAGAGGACACTGCAAAGATTTGCAGATTTATTTTCATAGCTAACAACATCTCAAAAATCATTGATCCGATTCAAAGCAGATGTGCTACATTCAAGTTTACATCAATTCCTGAGGAGGACGTTATTAGCAGACTAGAAGAAATTGCAAAAAAAGAGAAAGTGAAGACAGACAAAAAAGGCCTCAAGGCAATTTATGATTACTCAGAAGGAGATTTGAGACACGCAATTAATCTGTTACAAGCAACTGCAAGTATTGGTGCAATAACTGAAGAAAATGTAAAAGCTTCTGCAGGACTAACAAAGACTAGCGATGTTGATGAAGTTCTAAAGATGGCTCTAGCTGGAAAAGTTCTAGATGCAAGAGAAAAAATGATTGAGCTAATCAAAGTTTATGGAATGTCAGAATCTGATTTTCTAAAATACATCAATTCAGCAGTGTTCAAAACAAAACATGACAAGCTAGCTGACATCCTAGAAGTAATTGCAAAATACGATTACAGAGTTTTAGTTGGTGCAAATTCTGAAATCCAACTAGCTGCAATGCTTGCAGAACTTGCAAAAATAGAAAAGTAAAGCGCAGAGAGAGGGATTTGAACCCCCGTATGCTTGCGCACACAGGCTCTCAAGGCCCGCGCCCTACCGAGCTAGGCGACCTCTGCAAAAAATCTAAGAAAATAGCGATTAAAATCTGTTGATGTAAAATAGAAAAATAAGAAAAAAGAAAAAAATCTTTAATCGTGTGCGTGTGGATTTTCAGATCCGGATTTCATTAGTACATATGTTCCGGCTGCTTTCTCGTGCCATTCTTGGTTAGAAGATTCGATACGAATTGCTCCTTCAGGACAAATTTCTTGACAAGCCATACAAACAGTGCAATCGTGTTCTCTGATTGGCATTGATTTGTCAGTATAGTCTAATCTTTCATCTTGTTCTGTTTTGCCAGTACCGTCAAAAGTTGCACCCAAGCAATCTGCTGCGGGAATGTCTTTTTCGGTTCTGAACCATTCGAATGTTTGAACTGGACATACACTCATGCATGAACCAGCTGCAACACAGGAATCCCAATCGACTGCAACAGTAGTACCATGAATTCCGAGAGGAACTTGTTTTTCTCCTCTTGCTTCATAGGCTGCTTTTACATCTTCGTTTGAGAATGCTGCACCATCAGTTCTTCCTTTGCCCCAAATCCAATGAAAATTCTCACCATCTGCATGGCTTGTTTTTCCTACTGGTTTTACATCATTGTGACAAAAGTCTTCTGGTATTTGTAATTCTGCCATAAAATGATTACTTTAGAATATTATTTAAATCTAGACAAAATTAGTTGGGACTAAATTCAAAAAATAATATAAAAATCAAAAATTTTTAGGTGAGGTTATAACAATTACAAAGTTTTTGCTGCGCTTTCATGTTTTTCCACATTTGACTGATCAACTTTGATAGCTGCAGGTGGACATACTGAAACACATGCCATACACCAAATGCAATCATGTTCTCGGATTGGATCTGCTTTATCTGTTAGATCTTTACGTTCGTCTTTTACGTCGCTACCAGTTCCTTTGAAAGTCTGACCAACAACATCTTTTGCTGGAATGTCTTTTTCAGTTCTGTACCATTGAAAAACTTGTACAGGACAAGCTTCAATGCATGCACCATCAGCAACACAAGAATCCCAGTCTACTGCTACCATTGTACCACTTACACCAAGAGGAACTTGTTCTTCTCCTCTTGCTGCATATGCTGCAACAACTTCTGAATCTGCTAACATTTCGGCTTTAGAGCCATCAACGTTTGTTGTTTTGCCTGGACCCCACATGATGTGAAAGTGTCCATCATCGAGACTAATTTTTCCAAGTGGCTTTAGACCTTCAGGGAAATTTTCTGCTATTGGCATAGTATAATTTTCTTGGGATTCTTATTTAAAGCTAGATAGCTGAATTACGAACACACAAGCAAACTATAGACGGTACAGGAGTGAAAATTTTCCTTACGTTCATAACGCTGAACGATCAATTCTGTGGATATGGATATTATCAAATATGATGTGTACAGGGGACCAAATCTTGGAGTATACATTACTGTAAATGATAGCATAGGTCTAGTTCCAATGGGTTTTGCTAAAACAAAATCAGACAAGCTTGCAGAATATTTGAAGGTGGAAATTCACAATACTGCAGTTGCCAACACCAGATTGATTGGTGCATTGTCAGTTATGAACAACAAAGGAATTTTGTTACCAACTACTGCTTATCAAAATGAATACGATTATTTGAAAAAAGAGACAGATTTGCAAGTTGGTGTTTTAGATACCAAATTTAATGCACTTGGAAATGTGATTTGTGCAAATGATAAGGGGGCAGTAGTGTCACCGTGGTTATCAAAACAAGACTGTCAAACAATTTCAGACGTTTTGGGAGTAGAGGTGATTCAAAAAAGAATTGCAGGATTCAATCAGACAGGTGTAGTACTAGTTGCAAATGCAACTGGGGCTGTAATCCATCCAGAGGCAGACGAGGAAGACATGAAGGTCATAGCCAATGTTCTAGGCGTAAAAATTGAGCAGTGCTCAATTAACAACGGCATTCCATATGTATCATCAGGGGTTTTGGCCAACAATCATTGTATTGTGGTAGGATCATTAACGACAGGTCCTGAAATAATGATGTTAACTAGAGCTTTTCTAAATTAAGAATAGACTTGGGGTCTTCAGTGAGTTTCTCAAGTGATATTGTTCCTTCAGTTCCATTTACCATATCTTTGAGAACTACATTTCCTTGCTCTATCTCTTGAGGTCCGACAATTATTGCAAATTTTGCATTGCATGCAATCTCCATCTGTTTTTTCATGTTACGTCCTGCTAAATCAATGTCAGTCGGAATATTGTTTAATCTTAATAGAGATGCAATAGAGTGTGCAACATTTTGCATCTCATTGTTAATGTATAACACTGCAACTCTGTTTTGTAAAACATCTGAAATTATTTTTTGCTCCTGCATTGTTAGAATTATTCTCTCCACACCACCTGCAACTCCTGTTGCACCAATGTCTTCTCTGTTGAATGCTTTAGTTAGTGTATCATATCTTCCTCCTCCAGCTAGTGCACCCAGAGTGGAATTTTTGTCAAAGACTTCAAAGACAATGCCAGAGTAATAGTCCAGTCCTCTAACTATGCCAAAGTTAATTCTTACATTTGATACTCCTCTGTTCTCTAGTGAATCAAATAACTGCTTTAGATCATCCCAAGACTCTAGCTGAGACACATCAAATGCTTGCTCTACTTGTTGTATTGTTCCCTTTATTTGTGAGAAATCTAGAATCTTTTCTATCTTTTCAGTTTCGTATCCTTTTTCTTGGAATTCCTTTAGAATGTCTTGTTTTGATTTTTTGGCAATTTTGTCTACCGCTCTGAGAATGTCTGCAACAAGTTCTGGATCTTTTGATGAGAATATTTTGTTGATGTAAGACTCTACTAAATTTCTGTGATTGATATCAATTACAATGTCTTTGAGAAGCAGTGAATCAAATAATCGAGATGTGATCTCTATGATTTCTGCTTCTGATTCGAGGCTGGCTTTACCATAAATTTCCACATCCCACTGGTGAAAGTATCGGTATCTTCCCTTTTGCGGCTCGTCATATCGGAACACGCCTCCAAACGCAGAGATTTTTGCTGGAAGCTTTATTGATTTTTGGGACGCTGCATATCTTGTCAGTCCCATTGTAAAATCAAATCGCAGTGCCACTTCTCTGTCTCCTTTGTCCTTGAAATAGTAAATCTCGTCTCTAATTCCAGGACCAGACTTTGTCTCAAGTGTTGATAAGAGTTCGATTGGAGATGGATCCATAAACGAAAACCCGTACAAATTTGATAATTGTTTGAAATGATATCTTACATGTTCAATGCTTGCGTTTTCTGCACCTTCAAAGTCTTTCATCCCACGTGGCAGTTCCAAGATAATTAGTTCTCAAATGATTGTGATTTAGATATTTCTGTAATGGCTGGTAGAATGGTTACCAAAATACGAGGTAATGTATACTAGGACTGGTTTGTTTTTGGCAATAAAGCAGATGCACAATAACTCATTATTTTTCTATTCAGATCTACAAATGTTTCTGCATTATCGTTCCACGATTTGAAATTGTTCTTTGTGGATTCAATGTTGCTAATGGTGATTTTGTTAGCTAGTTCTCGATATTTTACTGCCTCTCTTAGCGTATTCTCAATGATTGATTTTGCTGAATCAGGAATCACATAATTAAATCCAGTTTTTGCAAGAAACTCTTTTTGCAGAGAAACGTTTGCATCTATTGCGTTTTTCCATGTCTTGTAGGACTCGTTTTGCAAATCAAATAGCGTTTGCTGAATGTGTGGTACTGAGTGTTCTATTTCTGAGAAATATTTTTTTGTGATTTGCTCTACTATCTCAAAACTGTCTTTGGTTTCCTGGTTTTC
>PFRJ01000133.1 GCA_002788515.1 Nitrosopumilales archaeon CG_4_9_14_0_2_um_filter_34_16
ATTCTCATCATTGTAGTTATTCCACCAATTGCTGCAGCATGTGATTCAGTTTTTGCTGCTTGATTAATTGGAGAGTAAACACCATAGTGAACATGTGTATCAATTGGTCCAGGTACAGAGACTAGTCCGTTGCCATTAATTTTATTGTCACATGCAGGAGTATCATTTGTGAATCCTACAATTTTTCCTTCATCAATTAAGATATTCTTGTCTACCATTCCTTGAGGAAGAATAACGTGTGAATCGACAATTACAGTATCATACGTCATCTGGAAATTTTATGTATTGCATGCTATTATGCGTTGAGATTAATCTTGAAAAAATCAACCGTAACATAGTAAAAGAAAATATTTTTTAAAATATCAATTACTGCAGTCATACACCTACTAATAAGCAAAAAACATGATTCTAGTGTTAGATTAACAGATGGTGTTTTAGCTGTTTAATGATAAAATTAAGAGATTAATTGGATTAAAATTAAATTTTAAACTCCAATACACTCGTTATTATAAGAAAGAAATACGTGTTAATTATGTCACAAGACAGAAAAATGTACAAATGCATCTGTGCTGACTGCAAAAAAGATTCAGAAGTACCTTTTGAACCAAAAGAAGGCAGACCAGTATATTGTAGAGAATGTTTACCAAAACACCAAAAGTAGAAGATTTAGACTAGTTTCGTTTGATTAATTTTAAACTTGATTATTTTCAAATACTCTAATTTTTTTATTTTAATTTAGTTGTCATATCTGGAGTTAAATTCTAAATTTCAACATGTGTTAAAATCGAATTTCTTAAAAATAGGGACAGATAATTATGCGGTATGGTTGAAGCCTCACTTTCAAAACTAGATGATAGGGGCGTTTTCACCATTGTAAAAGTTGAGAATGTTGAGAAAAAAGTTGGCAAGGACACCATTACAGAAGTCAATATCGAAACTGAAGAAGAGTTTGACGGAGTAAAGAATTTCTATACTGCAAGAAAGATGATTGTCGCAAGATTTTATGATAATGGTAAACCAACTCAGATAACTCAGGACATTAAAAGAGGAAAAAAATACAGAGTAAAAATTATCACACAGAAATTTGGCAATGGAAAAGAAGATTATGATATTGCAAAGTCTTGATTTTGTGAAAATTCTGAGTTTGTAGAGTATTTTTCACTAAAAAGAAGAGAATGAAATTGCACGTTACGTCAGTTTTAGCCATTTCTTGAGAAAATGAATAAAAGCGCAACTCAAAGAGGTAGTTTGCGGGCCGGTGGTTTAGTGGTATAATGCCTCGTTCGCAACGAGGATGTCGAGGGTTCAATTCCCTCCCGGTCCACTTTCCAGAAACCATTATACATAAATAAAAAAATACAATCACCATGGAAGTCTTTGACGGAAAAAAAGCCGCACAGGATTACATGTCAAAGCACACTCTGGCATTTTCCACTCCAGAATTAACTCTAATGAGATTTGCGTTTTGGTTAGGAGATTCAGTACCAGATCCAAAAAATGAGGGGAAGGGAATTCCAAGAATGATGACATATTTAGTTGAACAAGACTTTGAACCGGTCTTAATTGACGATGAGACATATGTTCCATCAGGTGCAGTAAAAAGCTCGGCAACTATTGGAAATGCATACAGCGAGCAAAAAGCAGAGGGAAACTTTTGTTCTGAATGTGGTGCAAGCATTTCAGCTACTGCAAAGTTTTGTCCAGAATGCGGTACAACACAGTAAGAAAAATTGTTTTTTAATTATTTTATGCTTTAGAGCCACATTTAGTGCAGAACTTTGCATTTGGCCTAAGTTCTGCTCCACATGAAGAGCATCCGTTTCCACTTTGTTGCACAGTTCGTCTTGGCATCAAAGCTGGATCAGGTGATGGCAATGTTCCAACATCTCCAAAAGATTCTTTTGCAGAAACAATTCCAGGTGGTCCTCCACCTACAGGATTTTGTGCAGTACCAGATCTTGGCATGCCCATTCCGCCTGCCATCATCCCAGGACTTCCCATCCCCGGCATCAAACCAGGAGACTGTGTGTTTCCAGAACCGCTTCCGATTGATTTTTTTAATTCAAATATTACTTTGATAGCTAAAAACTCTAATGCAGAATATGCTACAGTATAGTCTCCTAATTTTTCAAAAAATTCTTTGTCACTGAGTTGACCTTTCTTGTACATGTTGTTAGTGTCTAGAAACGATTCATAGTATCCTTGAGATTCATCAAACAAACTTTGCAGTTTGTCAAAGAGCATGTTGAGTGTGTCTACTTCGCCAAATGACATAATCTCACTCGATTTTTGGAATATTAATTACTTTAGGATCAAAAAATAAGAAAAACGTGTTTGAGGTTTATGCTAGTGCTCTGTCAATCATATTTTTGTATGATTCTTTAGAAGCCGCACCTACTTGTTGGCTAATAATTTCACCTTTGTTAAGAAGGATCAAGGTTGGAATACTAAAGACGTTGTATTTTGATGCCAACTCGTTGGCCTCATCAACATTAACCTTAACAAATTTTACTTTGCCATCATAGTCAGTGGCCAGTTCTTCAACTACTGGACCTACCATTCTACATGGACCGCACCATTCGGCCCAAAAGTCTACAAAAACAGGAATGTCAGAGTTTATCACATCGACTTCCCATGATTTTGCATCTGAAATTTGTGTAATACCCATTCTAACATCATTTTGCATGACATACCTAAAAACGTTAACCAGAATTAACATCGTATTTTTTGTTGGAAAATTAATTTTGATATATACTTAAATGACGTTTTGACAAAATCCAGTTATGAGTTCGGAACTTAGACTTAAAAAATTAAGAGGATCTGGCGGCTATGTTATGGCTACAGTTACTGATGAACAGCAGATGAAAGGAAACCTAGGCGGACCTGATCTGTTTTTGGCACCAATTGGAAGACTAGATGCTGAAAAAATTACTAAACATTTTTGCAACACTTGTGAAAAAGAATTTGAAGGTCCTCCAAAAATTGAATTTGAAAATCCAAATGAAGAAGTTGCAGAGAATCTAGTACTAGCAGAAAAAGGTCAATACATTTGCAAATCATGCAACTCGTCAATCGCAGAGTACAGAGAATTCAAAAAACAAAACGAAGCAGGAGACGTTGGAGTTGCAAAACCATTAGAACCTCAAGCGAGCACACAAGTTACACAATCTGCACCACAAAGAACAGAACCTGTGCAAGTTCCACAAGCATCTACACAACCAGAACCGGCAACTGGAGTTGCTTCAATTGAAGGAAGGACAGTATTTGATGAGAATGCAAACAAGATTGGAACCGCAAAGCAAGTCGGAATTGATTCAACACAATCTATGGTCTTAGTGATTACCAAAAATGACGGTACAGAAGGCAGTATACCATGGAGTAATATTAAAAAAATTGGCGATGCAGTTCTCTTAGGAAAACCAGAGACATCACAACCAGGAAAATGCTCCAAGTGTGGATTTGCAAACAAAGAAGGTTCCAAGTTCTGTGAAGAATGTGGAACAAAAATCTGATAGTTAAATTTAATCATGATGTTATAGGCGAAAATGTAATTGGCAAAAAAATCCATCTCAAAAGGAATAATCAAAGACATCATAATTGTCGGTGTCGGTGTTTTAGTTATCTGGATAGGTCTTCAGGTAGCATTTGGAACACAAAACCCATTTTATGTCGTTGCAAGCGGAAGTATGATTCCAGTTCTAGAAGTATACGATGTTTTGATTGTTCAAGGTCACGAACCTTTTGATGACATAGAGGTAGGAGACATTATTGTCTTTAACAGACCGTCTGATCACAACAGGGTGATTGTGCACAGGGTTGCATCAATACTAGAAGATGATCCTAAAACAATTAGAACAAAGGGAGACGCAAATCCAGCATCAATTCCAGGAACAGACTTTCCAATTACTGAAGAGGAGTACATTGGAAAGGTAGCATATACTCTTCCACAGGTAGGATACGTAACCCAGCTGCTAAAGCCACCAATCAACTATATCATAATTGCAGTTGTAGTTGGAGTCATGATTGCAAAGCAGGTGATAAAGAAGAAGAACGAGAAAGAACTTGCACTAGACTCTGAGACTGTTGAAGAATTATCAGATATCAACAAAATTGAAAAAGATTCAGAATATTCAGAGCACGTTAAGAAGGCAGAAGATGATGAAGAGTTAGATGACACAGATGAGATAGAAGATAATGCAAAGACAGATGAAATAGAAGACAAGTTTGAAGATATCGAAGATGCTGTAGAAGACAAGGAATCAGATGAAAACCCAAAGAAAAAAGAAAAAGAGTATTGATTTTACAAGTCAGGCAAACAGGTTCACATATCCAAATAACAAGGAATAGATCGTCCTGTTTGCTTGGTGGTGTAATTACGTAAAATTAACTAAAAAAGGATCCTGAGAAATTGTCAGTTTCAAGGGTAGAATCATTTATCAAGTAGCACAAAATAAAATTCCTGATTGAAGTTTCTGCTTGTTTTTTCACTATTGTTTCTAGTCGGGTTTGCCTACGCACAAACTCCGTTTAGAGACACTTCAGGCTTGACATTAAATGGGATAGAATGGTGTGAAGAAAATTATCAATTGTATACTTTTATTGGAAATGATTTTTTTGAACATCACAAACATTCAATCGAATCAAGATTGTGTGGAAACCTGTACAATGACGATTTGTGGTTCTATTCAGGATCAGACAGATACCAAAAACTAATTGAGCAAAGTAGAATGTATTATAATTTAGAAATTCAAGAAAGCATGGAAGAAGCAAAAAAAGGAATTGTTGATACAAAATCTGTCAACATTGAAGAAATTCCTCAAGAGATTGCTCAACAACAAAAAGAATTAACAAAATTAAATGAAGAGCCAGTTATAGAATCAGAATCAAATGAAATAGATATTGACACACAATTAGTCGAAAAAACAAAGACAAACAATTCAGAGGGCGGTGGATGCCTCATTGCAACTGCAACATATGGAACAGAGATGGCACCACAGGTCCAGATGCTCAGGGAGATA
>PFRJ01000014.1 GCA_002788515.1 Nitrosopumilales archaeon CG_4_9_14_0_2_um_filter_34_16
GCTCTACTATCTCAAAACTGTCTTTGGTTTCCTGGTTTTCACTCATAAATTTTCTAAAATATTCATGAATTTAAGATTTATCTAAGTGAAATGCATCTCTGGCCGTATCGTATGAAGATCAAATTTGCACTCTCAAGCAGAGCCTGAATTTTAGGATAGTTATGGTTAGACAGAAGATCATTTTTGATGATATTGATGTAATACCTTGCTTGTTTTACCTCTCTGAGTTTCTTTGATTTTGATGCTTCATAGTTTTTCAAGTCACTCAAGCTTGCAGATATATCACAGAGCTTGATTAGTTTTGCATTAAATGATGATTCTTTGAGTTGAATCACATATGCTTGCTCTCTTTTTTTTCTAGGCAATGACTTGTCTTTTGAAATTGATGATACAAGCACTGCAATCTCACTTTCAAACTGTGCGTGCAAGTCATCAAAACTGGTTTCTGTGTTATCCATGATATCATGGAGCCATCCTGCACAGAGAATTTCTTCATCAATTACACCCAAGCTTTTTAGTCTGTTCACCACGTCTTCTAGATGTTTTGAGTAAGGAGTGATACCATCTGCTCTGAACTGTCCTGCGTGTCTGTTTTTGCAAACAGTTCTGCACTTTTTACCAGATCCAAGACAACGTCAGATGGTGGTGTCTTGTATATTATCCAAGTAAACTATTATTTCAAAGAAATCTCACTAAATCATGCCAATAGAGAAAACGATACTTGGTAAAGACTTTGAGATTTGCAGAATTCTAAATGGAATGTGGCAAGTTGCAGGAGGTCATGGGCAGATTGATTCAGAATCTGCAGTGCTTGATATGACAAAGTACCAAGAGTCGGGATTTACTACATGGGATTTGGCAGACATTTACGGTTCTGCAGAATTACTAATTGGAAAATTCAGAGAAAAAATCGGAAACAATTTTCAAGCATTGACAAAGTTTGTGCCAAATCCAGGTCCAATGAGTAGCAGTATAGTCACTTACTATATCGAGCAGTCACTGCAAAAAATGAAAACAGACTGTATTGATCTGATTCAGTTTCACTGGTGGGATTATGACAATCAGAGCTATCTTGATGCAATGAACAATTTGTCAAAATTGCAAAATGAAGGCAAAATCAAGTACATTGGACTGACAAACTTTGATACAGAACACGTAAGAATCATTAAAGAGTACGGACACGACATTGTATCAAACCAGGTCCAGTATTCCATTTTAGATCAAAGGCCAGACAGATTGATGGCTCCATTTTTTGCAAAACATGGAATCAAGATTCTCTCATATGGTACTTTGCTTGGTGGGTTCTTCTCTGAGAAATATCTTGGTGCAGATGAACCGCACAGAGGAAACCTAACTACATCCAGTCTGCAAAAATACAAAAACATGATCGATGCATGGGGAGGATGGCAATTATTCCAAGAGTTACTATCAACGTTAAATGCAATAGCAAAAAAACATCAGTGCAGCATTGCAAATGTTGCAACACGTTTTGTTTTAGACAAACCACAGGTTGCAGGAGTAATAATTGGTGCAAGACTGGGCATTGCAGAACACAGAGAGGACAATGCCAGAGTGTTTGGTGTAAAACTAGATGAGAAAGATATCTCATCGATTAATTCTGTTACTACAAAATCAAATGATCTCTTTGATGTCATTGGTGATTGTGGTGATGAGTACAGATAGTCTGAATCAATAGTGATGCTTTTAGATCATTAATCAATAAAAAATCAAATGACAGACTGTGCCCACACTTGGAGAAAAAAGCTGCGATTGCAAGAACTGCTCGTCATAGCAAAAAAAGAGATTGATTCGGGTAAAGACATTGATTTGGTGTATGAAATTCTAGAAGACGAGATGGAGTTGCGATGGAGGTTTGTTCAGACTACCAAAAGACAATACATTGAGGACATCAAGAAAAATTTGGCAAACCAGTACATCTTGACAGTATAAAATTATCATAATTTACTAGGCATCAGCATACATTGAGACTTCCCAAGCAGTAGGGGTCTGTGCAAATGAAGTGTATTCTTTGTATTTTAATTCCAAATACGTATCAAGAAAATCTTTTGAGAAAACATCTTCTAAGAATTTTAAATCACTGGAAAAAGAATCAAGCGCACCTTTTAGCGATACTGGAAGAGAACCAATTCTGTACTCTCGTTTCTTTTCTGCAGACAGCTTGTATACATTTTCTTCAACGGGATCGCCAGGATCAATTTTATTTTTTATTCCATCCAATCCAGCTAATAGTAATGCAGCCTCTAAAAGATAGATGTTTGCAGTAGGATCAGGTACACGATACTCAATTCTCTTGCTTTTTTCTTGGTTTCTGTTATACATTGGAACTCTAATTGCAGCAGATCTGTTTCCCAATCCCCAACAAACGTTAACAGGCGCTTCAAATCCTGGAACAAGGCGTTTGTAAGAGTTTGTCGTAGGGTTAGAGATTGCACATAATGCAGATGCATGGCTTAGAATTCCACCAACATAGTATCTTCCAGTTTGACTTAACTGTGCCACATCATCGTCTTTATCATACATCGCATTGGAGTTTTCTTTCCACAAACTCTGATGTGTATGCATTGCAGATGCATTGTCACCAAAAATTGGTTTTGGCATGAAAGTTGCCACTTTGTTTTTCCTTTTGGCTTTGACCTTTATCAAATTTTTAACTGCAATCACATGATCTGCCATAGAAATCATTTCATCATATACCAGATTGATTTCACACTGTCCAGAAGTTGCCACCTCGTGATGTTCTGCTTCGATTTTTATTCCAAAATAATTATACAAGTCATCACAGATGTCTTTTCGAAAACCGTTGAGCGTATCTTTTGGCTGGGATGGATAATATCCCTCCTTAAAGTCAATTGCAGTGCTTACGTTGCCTTTTGCCCATGGAGATTCTTTTGACTCTATGGAATATCCTGAACCTCCTCCTGAATGTGTCGCAGCATATGGTGATGGATACACATTGATTGTATCAAACACGAAAAATTCAATCTCAGGTCCCCAGTAAGTGTGGGTTAATCCAAATTCTTTGAGTTTCTCTGATGCTTTACGTGCTATTCCTCTAGAGTCTCGATTATACCTTGATTCTTTGTTTGTGTTGCCATCATATAGATCACAGAATATTCTTGCATTTTTTCTATTGCCAGGGTCATAATCGCCTGGAAGAATTTTAAACGATGTTGGATCTGGCAACAAGATCATGTCAGAATGGTTTACTGACTTGAATCCCACAATGGAGCTTGCATCTAGTTTTTCAAGACCATTTACAAAACTATTTTTGTCAATTGCGTATCTTGGCATCCCAACACTATGAAGTTCGCCGAAAATATCCACAAACCAAAAATCTATGAACGACACATTCTCATTTTCTAGAGTATGTAACACTTGATCTGCATTCAATAGTGTGACTAGAAAATTATTTTACTAATGTGGTCTTGTAAGACAGAGTTGTCTAGATGGTCAGAAAAACTATTTTAAACTAGAAAATTTTGATAATTCAAAATAGATTTTTACAATAACCTACATCTTTAAACTCTGATTGTACTAGTTTGGATTCCATGAGCTATCGATGTCTTATATGTAATGTCAAACTAGATACGCCAAGAAAACTGGAAGTACATCTAGAAATTGATCACAGATGGAAAACAAAAAAAGAAAGCATGGGACTAGACAAATGGTCATGATTCTAGTAAATCAATAGTGATGCTTTTAGGTTATAATTTCAAAAATCACTCATGTCAGAGTTAATTACAGAGTATTTTACCTGTAAGATTTGTCAGCAGAGTTATTCATACTCTGAAAAAGACATGCCAACTGTGTGTAATGGCTGCTGGCTTAAAATGGAGATATGGCAAAGATACCAAGACATGATTTGAGGTATTGAGAAATCATTTTGAGTTAACTAATGAGATTCAAGTGTTAGAATTAGGTAGTTTCCTAATATACTTGGCTTACCTTGAATAGATATGAAATATTGCAACGATTGCTTGACTCCAATTAACAGCCATTCATTAGAAGAATACTGTAGCTTGTGTAAACGAGATAGAAAACAACAAACTCTAAACGCTTAAGTTGATAATTCCTTGAGAAATCTCATGGAAGAAGAATACAGAAAAATTATGATAAAGCAAAAAAAAGAATTTGAGGAATTTAAAAAGAAAGAAGGGGATTCTGATTTGATATTTAATAAAAAAGACAACAAGGAAAAATGAAACCTGGAATAATTATCGTAATAGTAATTCCTATCATTGTGGCCATAGTCTTTGCAGGCTTTTTAATCCAATTAACGCCACAGCAAGATCTTGAAAGAATATCTGAGAAACAAAGTGACGAAGATGCATGGCAATTACTGCAGAAAACGTATCTGGAACAAGAATGTAGGGAAAAATACATTGGGCAATCAGAGGAATTAAAAAAATGCTTTGAACGTATTGATGAAGAGCAAAGACTGAATCCGCCCGTCAACCCACAAGAATCTGATTTTGAGCCTTGCTCGATTCAATGTTTTGCATACGATCCTGTTTGTGGAAAAGATGGAGTCACTTATGCCTGCGGCGTTGAAGATGCAGCATGTCATGGAGTTGCAGTGGAACACAAAGGCGAATGTACAGTTTCAACGTCTCCGCCATGACTTAATCAAAAGTCTTAAGTTCATATTATATGGAAAAGATTTGTGAAGCCACTAATCATTGCAGCTTTGATTGTTGTACCATTTGTCCTATTCATTGCAGCTGCATTGGTGTATCAATCACAAACAGGTACTGACATTGTCACTGGTGAAAAGACAGGCGTTCCAGCTGAGAAATGGGGAGAAGATGAAGTATCTAAAATCAGAGACATTGTAAATAATCCGTCTGCAAGTTGCGATCCGTCATATCCTGCAGTATGCATACCACCATATCCTCCAGACCTTGATTGTGATGAAATTATTTATGTCAACTTTATGGTTGTAG
>PFRJ01000080.1 GCA_002788515.1 Nitrosopumilales archaeon CG_4_9_14_0_2_um_filter_34_16
GCTGCGTTTATGGACTATGAAGACGTCATGGATGTTTTAGAATCACTAGTTGTGGCAGTGTACAAGGAAACTGCAGAGAATTGCAAAAAAGAACAAGAGGCAATCGAGCACACAATACAAGTGCCAACGACACCATTTGAGAGAATCACATACACTCAATGTGTTGAAGAGTTGAAAAAAGCAGGAGAGAAAGTAGAGTTTGGAGATGACTTGTTGGATTCCCATCTGAGAATAATTGGAAAGAATCATCCAGGGTTTTTCTTTTTGATTGACTGGCCAATGAAATTAAAACCATTTTACATCAGGGAAAAAGACGAAGACCCAGAATTATCACGCTCATTTGATTTACAGTACGGGTTTTTAGAACTATCCTCAGGTGGAACCAGGTTGCACAATCCGGAGATACTAAAAAACAGACTAAAAGAACAAGGATTGGATCCAGCACAGTTTGCAGACCACATTAAGACATTTGATTGGGGAATGCCACCTCATTCTGGATGGGGGATGGGATTAGACAGGTTGATGACCACACTAATCGGAATAGACAATGTACGTGAAGTGGTATTGTATCCACGAGACCCAGACAGACTAAGCCCATAATTATTCAGATTTTTATTGGAACATAGCTTTACAACATCATGATTGAGTCAACGGATGCAAAAAAAGTGGTGGAAGTGATTGGAAATAATCTGATTGGGGTATCACACGATTCAAGTAGTTTTGCAAAGTTGCCTGATTCTTTTTGGGGATATTTTGCAAGAGGACATGACAAAAAAGGAACGTTTGGTGTCATAGTTACCTATTCTGAAGAAGGAAAAGACGTAGATGAGTTAATCAAAATGTATGAAGAGTGGGCCACAAAAAACAAAACGAAAAAAACCGAATAGATCACTTTGTTTCTTTGAGTAGCTTGCGATACCCTGCACATTCTGAACATATTGGTTTTCCTTTGTATTTTGGATTACCATCAGTAATTTTTGAGGTACCTGGAACAACTTTGCAAATACAGCAGTCTGCCATATGTTTTCATAAAAATTGTGATTAATAAAAATTGGTAATTTTTGAAAGAGATAAATCCAAAATAAACAGATCTAATCTAGTGTACAAGTGTGATTTCTGCGGATCTGCATTTGGGGACAGAATATGTTATTTTTGTGAGAAGAATTGTTGCACGTCATGTATGACTGATGATAGAACACGCTGCAAGAACTGCTACATTACAAAAAGAAAACTGGACTGGAAACAGTTGCTAAAAAAGAACAAAAAAGTTCTGGTTTTTGTGGGAATTTTGTGGCTATACGCAGTGTTTCCAGGCCCCTTTATTCCAGGATTGGATCCTAACTTTTATGCAATTTCTGTGGTCGCAGCAATACTAATTATGATTCCAATTTGTCTGGCATTATTTTTCTGGTCAATTAATCCACCCAACTCGGATTTAAAAAAGAGAAAAGACTAAGAGATCAAATTTTACGCTTTCTGATCCATATTAAAAAAGAAATAATTATTTTTATGAATGCAAATGACGAGGCATTTTTGTTGATTGCATACAACCAGAAAATTCACGAGGAATGCATTCAAAGAATGTCATAGAGATAGGATGTATTATCACTAGATGGAAATTAGGATCATTGTTAAATATGATTTTGCCGTAATAGATATGACGAGAAACCGTTGTTCTGCGTAGTAGAATGATTGGTTGGAAAACACATCATGTTAGGAGATACGTCCTTGATTCAACGTGTTTTCCATGTATCTCGTTGTTTTAACTTAATGATTTTATGGTTTTGAGAGTCAACTCAATGATTCTTGAAGTGTTTTTGTATCTGTGAATTGTGTAAATTTTGTAATTTTCTTATTTTTAATTTCATAGATATGTGCAAAAGGAACATCAAACTTTTTGTCTTTTTTTGAAATACCTTGATATTTTCCAATTACCGTAACATGATCTTTTGATTCAAGATACTCATTAGGAACTGCGTGAAATTCATCAAAATTAGATAACATGTTTGGAAAATAATCTTCAAAAATCGCTTTTAATCCAACATATTTTCCGCCATGAGGCATTCCTTTCAAAGTATTCCATTCTATATTTTCATAGCATAACTGATCAATTACTATCATGTCTTTATTTTTGAAAGCATCATAGAATTTTCTAATCATTTCTTCATTAGACATAATTGTCGTACTCAAATTTGAATAATTAAACAATTTCCAACAAACAAACTCTAATCATAATCCCAGCATTACACTTTTGGTTTAAATCCCTATACGTTTAGTATATACAAGAATGTCAAAATCACAGATTTCAGGCTCAAAATCCAAAGAGTTTTGAGATATAAGATATCAAGAAAAATATGACTAATTTTTCTTGTATTTTATTTGATTTGGGGGGAGTGTTAGTGAATTGGGATAATTTGTGGATTATCCAAGAAGTTTCTGAAAAATTTCATTTATCTGAAAATCAATTAAAGATTAAATTTGAAAAGAACTTGAAAGATTATTCTTCAGGAAAATTTGATGAAATGGAATTTTGGAATAAAATTGGAAGAGCAATTAATTCTTCGGATTTAGAGAATCTAGAAAAGTCATTATATTCTGAAATAGTTCCTTCAAAAATATCTGTAAATAATTATGTATATGATATTTCTAAAAAATTAAAAAAATCTGGGTACATCATAGGAATTGTTTCAAACACCGAACTTGCAATTTATTCCCTTGTAGAGAAGATTATGCCTACAACTCATTTTGATTACAAGTTTCTTTCTTTTCAGATTGGTGTTGTTACACCTGATGTACAAATATTTGAACATGTTTTGGAAAAATTGTCAATGCCCAAAGAAAAAATTTTATACATAGATGATGACATCAAAAATATAGAATTAACTCAATCTTTAGGAATAGACTCAATTCATTTTATAACCAATCAAAAATTATCTAAAGAATTAGAAAAAAGAAATTTGTCATAAACAATTAAATTATATTAAAAACAAAATGCAAATTGAATCCAGCTATCAATAGTCCCCAAACAACGATAAAGAATAGTGGAATTAAGATGGCTAAATCCGTCATGTGAAAATCCCATCTATTCATTTTTCTATCAAAATTCATGAGAAATGAAAAATCATTTGGATGTAACTTTTCTAATTGTTTTATTTGTCCTTTCCAATGTTTCTGAATTCCTTTGCCTGAGATTACAATTTTGGAATAAGGCATTTTGTTTACAAACCATTCTTCTTTTTCTTGCTCTCCAGTTACATCATGTGAGCCGTTCTTTAGAATGATTTTGGAATTTTTGAGACTGATTGAGACTCCGTAACCTCGGAGCAGTTTTACGTTGTAATGATTTCTTTTTTCTAACGTTGTCATGAGGGAAAATGCAAGGCAACTATTTGTAAAGTTAAACCTACGATTAAACAACCGATACTTATGGATGCCGTTTTTTGATTATACACCAGTGGAAAAACAGGTTGATTTGTCTTTGGATGTTTTGGTAAATTTGATGTATCATCACCCACATCAAAATTTTTTGAATCAAAGACTTCTGAATCAAAAGCACCTTCACGGTATTTCAAATGTGTCAACACGTAAGCACCGACTGCCACCCCTGTAATCTGTAACAATATCCCCATCCAATTGAATGTGAAATTTAGAGTGTCAAACAATAGATGCTATTAGAAATTTTAGATCTTAAACATTACGACAAGCGTCAGATTTTCAAGCGTAAACTGGGGGGATACTGTTTTTTACAGATTATCTGTAATCTGCTTTGTAAATTCAGACGTGCTCATATCTCCCCCAATGTCTTTGGTTTTGACACCTGTTTTTACCAGATCAAAGATTGTCGATTCTAGTTTTTCCCCGACTGCAATGCATTTTGAATCATTGTGTTTGTTTCCAAGCCAATCAAGCATCATCTTGATTGATAGCAGAAATGACGAAGGATTTGCAATGTTTTGCCCTGCAATATCAAATGCAGCACCGTGAACTGGTTCAAAGAGTGCAAAGTCATCTCCAATGTTAGCAGCTGGGGCCATTCCCAATCCGCCAACCACTTGGGAGGATTCATCAGATAAGATATCACCAAACAGATTGGTAGTAACTACAACATCAAACTGTTCGGGTTGACGAATTAGATTCATTGCACATGCATCAACATACATTTCTTCAAATATGATATCAGGATAATCTTTTGATACTTCGATGCAAGATTTTGCAAACAACCCATCTGTAACTCGCATTACATTTGATTTGTGAACACATGTTACTTTTCTCATAGAATCTCGCTGTTTTGCAGTCTCAAAGGCATACTTTGCAATTCTCTTTGATGCAGATTCAGAGATTATTCTTAATGCAACTGCGGCGTTGCCCAAGCTAAATTCCTTGCCGGTATAAAGATCTTCAGTGTTCTCTCTAACTATTACCATATCGATATCATCACGTAATGCAGGCATATGTGGATATGATTTTGCAGGTCTGATATTGGCATACAAATCAAGCATTCTTCGCAATACAACAATAACATCAGCTGCACTCTCACCAACTGGGGCTTTCAAGCATGCATCAGATTGTTTTATGGTATTTACCACGTCGTCTGGAAGTGCCTTGCCGGTTTCTGCCAAGGCTTTGTCGCCAGCAGATAATTTGGTAACATCAAATTTCAAATCAAGTTTGTCATGAATTGTGTTTAATATAGAAACAGCAGATTCAGATAGTTCAGGACCAATGCCATCACCAGTAATTAACGAGATTTTGTATACCATGCCACTTTGGGGAATAAGATATCATATTAATTTTTGAGTCAACTCTTTGGCAGGGTTGTTCTAAATGTTGTAGTGTTTTTTACTTCTGAGGTATTGCAGATAAAGGTTGGATTTAGTTAATAGGTAAATTTTTCAGTCAGTTAATCTGCTTTTCATTAAGCATTTTTTTGAGCATGATTCTATTGATTGCATCAATTACTGCC
>PFRJ01000001.1 GCA_002788515.1 Nitrosopumilales archaeon CG_4_9_14_0_2_um_filter_34_16
AGTAAGAAGAGGATTGGTTTTTTTGTGTTCATTTTTTTCTCCATTTTTCATTTTTTACTCCGTTTTTTTTCATAAAAAGGAAAAAAGGGTGGAGTTATCCACTTTGTTGACCTGCGATAACAGTTCCAACGAAGACAGCACCGTTTGTTGTAGTTAACTTGAATTGTGCATCTCTACCTGTTTTGACGTTTTCATCAAGTTCAAGTATGATTGTTGCTTGTTGTCCTGGTTGAATGGTTCCAGAAGTTGCATCAAGAATTGTATCAGGACCTTGTGTCAGGATTACATATCCAGCACCTGCAGGAGTTCCAATAATTCCATCATCAAGGACTAGACTCCAATCATCTAATATTGCACCTGAATTTGCGACAAAGTCATAGACTGTGCCTCCAAATCGAAGTTCACCTAATGTAGCTTTACTTACACCGTTGTTTTGAACATATATTGCAATACGTTCACCATTGGCTAATCCGTCACCAGTAGCACCTGAAAGTACGGTCGAAGTAGTTCCATCATGTATTTTCAAGGCAGTGCCATCAGTTGCATCATATCCAATGATTCTCATGGATTCGATGTTTGGTGATCCACTGACTTGAGCAGAACTAAAGAATCCTTGTGAAAACACAAAGACAATACTTCCACCAACGACTGCGATTGCTACCAAAAGAAGGGTTGCGATAACTGGAGCAACTGCTCTTCTTGAAGTCAACTTGTTTTGTTTTGACTGTAGTTTTGTCATTTCTGAATTTCTTAAAACTGGATCAGATGTTAAAGGAATTTGTGTTCAAAATGGACTACAAACTGGATGATTGTACAAGTGTTTTTTAAAATGAACATAGCTATGCATCAACTTCAAGTACTATTTCTGCCAAAGGTCCAATTGAAAAACCGTTTGAAGTAATTCCTTGTGCTAAAACATACATAACATATAGTCTATCAGAGACAATATTTGGTGCCCGTGCAGAAAAGGTAATGGTATTGGAATCAGTTGTACCATCACCAAGCATCCCACTAGTTATTCCAACTATTTGATTGGAATTATCACCAAATTGTGTTACAGAAGGCGTACCAACAAATCCAGTATCACTGATAACTGAAACTTCAGTCCATCCTTTTGGAACATTGATTATCAACTTTGCACCAGAATTGATAGTAGTTGTACCAGATAAATCCATGTCCGACAAAACAATGTTAAATGTTTGGACACTGTTAGGAATTATTCCAGTTCGGACAGATTGAATTTGAGTGCTTGATCTAGAATCTATCATATCCGATAAATAGACATTAACAATCGAAGTGGGATCTGAGGACATTGTTGACTGATATCCAGATTTACCAAATGAACCTAAAGTAGTAAAAACAGATCCCTGTACAAGTATAGATTCTAAACCTATATTTCCCGAAGGTTTTCCAGGTTCAACTTTTGTAAGAAACGCCCTAGTAGAATTGGCAGGAATTATTACAGGATTTTGATTATCTTGCCACATCAAAGCATTTTCAGAAGGACATGACCAATCAGGGTCCGGTCCAATCACGGGAGATACAGGATTAAAAGTACAGCTATTTCCTCCTCTGTCAAAAATCACATTATTGCTATTGGCACCTGGAGCAAATGCAGTAATTATTAGCTTACTTACCTCCATAGGAGCATTAATTGGATTTATAATATTGATTCCCCATAATGCCTCAGCATTTCCAGATTCACCCTGAGATGAAGGAATTACAAAAAATAATTGAGGTCTTGCAAGTAAATCATCATTTATAATATCAGGATCAACACCGCCACCTTCGCCTGCTTTACGTAAAACACTTGTGTCAGAAGCAACATTACTGGACACATCATCTATGCCAACAAGATCACCTCTTGCCATAGCTGAAAAAGAGATATCATTACCACTAACTCCATTTACTTGATAATCCCAAGAAAACATCACAGATTCTCCAGGATTCAAATTTACAGAGTTGGGAGTATGAGATGAAGAAGCAATGACATATGCACTCCCGCCAGGAGATTGCATTTCAGGTTCAACGTTTTGAATTAATTCATCACCAGTGTTTGTTACAAGCATAGCAACTGTAACATTTTTACCAATTACAACATCAGGAGGATCTGTAATCAATTCAGCACGCAATCCAGAAGAACCGACAACTCCTAGAGCAAATTCAGTTGTTTTGATGACACCATAAGAAGAAACAACTTTGATATCATATACGTCTGGAACCATTTGAAGGGTTTGTGTTGAAAGAACATTAGAAGTAAAACCAGAGGGCACAAATGCAGCATCATAATCAATATCATATCTTGTTGCAGGTTGATCAGATAATGTCTTGTTGGTTATCCAAATACTGGAAATTTCAACTGGATTTTGTCCTTGATTATCAATACTAACATTTAGAATATCATTTCCGTCAGCAGACACAAGCACGCCAAATTGTTCTTGTTGTTTTTTTATCTCGACATCAGACACCATTCTTTGAGTAGTGACTATATCAGTTTGGGCATCCAAAGCTAAACTCAAAACAGAGAAACCTGCAATCATCAACACTGTAAAAAATAATGCACCTACCACAGAGGATAATCCACGCCTATTTTTAGGCATAAAAGATACTTTTTTGAGACTTATCGCGCATCACCACTATCAATTAAGAATTCTACAAGATGAGGTTTACCGATATTAAATGAAACATGAATTCCCTTGTTCAAGTTAATATCAGAATCATTAGGTCCAAGTTTAACTAGAATATTTACAATATCACCATTTTCAATCTGAATACTTTGATTTTGTATAACAGATGATAAACCAACGGGTATAACAGAAAATGTTCCATCAGCAGGATATTTTCCAGTTAAGGGGGAATTGACAGAAGCATCTAATTGAACACCGGATGTAGAGGAATCCCAAGTATGGATTACATTGTTGATGCCAATATTTTCAAGGAATATTGAATTAAGACTGTTATTTTGAATCTGCAACACAATAAATTCAGTTCCTCCACTTTCAGGAATGGAGTTAGGAGTCACACTGCAAGTGACACCGCAAAGAAATGGATTTATGGAATTTTCATTATCAACATCAGATAATTGCAAAAGTGATGATGAATCTCGTGAGTCATATGCTAAAAGTAGAAGATTCAACGATGAAGAATCTAATGTAGATACAGTACCAAGATTTCCAGTTACAAAGGCATCGTTTACAAAATAAGTAAGTGTGCTTGCACCAGTTACCGTTACTGCCATCAACATCATGGTACTAATGATGTCTGCAACTCCACGTCTACTCTTTAATCGTAAATTCTTTTTCTTTTCAGATATTGGAATTGATAACATGTCAGATCTCATTTTTATCCTATGTGTTAAATGGACTGGCAACCGTAGTGATGAAGTTTCCTCTAGAAGTAGTTAGAGATATCTTGTATTCAGAATTAACATAATATGGATCATTCCATATCTGAGATCCAGTGTTTAGAATAATGTCTGAATCATTAATGGTGTCCAAAATAATTTGTTGACTATCGTTTACAGATATTATTTCATTGACATCGACCCAATTTGCAATAATTTCTTGAGTGTCAATTTTTAGAATTGTGACATTTGTAATAACGGATTCAACAGTTCCAATATTTGCCAGAGTTATCACAATATTATCTGTGTTAGGCTCAAAACGAACGTGTTCAAAGACAATATCCTCACGATGTATTTGGTTTTTAGATTTTTCATGAAACGATAAATCATATGTGAATGCACTTATGCTATTCATGCCATTAAACAAGATTACAGAACCAACTGAACTAACTATCCCCAAAATCACAATGCTACCCATGATCTGACTTACCGCACGTCTATTTTTTACAGGAAGTTTAGAGAATGCATTTCTCATTTTTTACCACCGTTTTTAGAATACCATTCAGAAACAAACTCTTCCACGCGTGAAAGAATTTGAGAAAAATCAGGTTCTGAGATTAAATGAATTCCATAATGGGTGGCAAGATTTTCTATCCCATCATTAACCCCAGAGACGGTAACAAGTAACGTATTGGTTGGGTCAATGTCTAATTTTGGAACCAATATAGAATTCATATCAGATTGGTCAACACCGCTAGGTTGATTTCGAATGAAAATTAAAATGGATTCACCAGTGATTTTGCTCTTTGCATATATTGGAATTTCATGGATGTTGCCACTTTTTCCTTTGATTGAGGTGTTGAGCTTGGCATCAAAGTTGAATCCTTGTAACAATTTTAACAATTCATCTTTGATTTGATTTGTATCAGAATTAATTGAGATTTCTGAATTTTTTAGTTTATAGCTAAAAGTTGTAATGAATTGTCCAGAATTGGTATCAAAATCATGTTCATACTTTCTACAGTGTAGTTTGATCACGGCATTATCAAATTTTTCATTACAGTCGTTACATTGATACCACATAGCAGGTACACGTACTTCCTTTTCAAAATTTTTGATGGGCTTGTTACAGGAGGGACAATGAGAGTTATCTTGATCTGAAAAATCAAAATTAGTGCTTTCAGTAATAAAACCGCATTTTTTATGTTCAAAGAGGTTAAGTTTTTCAACATTCATAGAGCGACATTTTGGACAGTAAAGACGCATGCTAGATGAAAAGGTTTCAGGGTGTACAGGGCAAACAATTAATTTTTCATATACTTTTTTCTCCAAAATCCCATCAGAGACTAGATCATCAAGACATGCAACATTGTCTTGCATTTCATCTATTTTAGAAAGAATTGGGTAAAACAAAAGACTCTCATTGTAATCAACAAAAGGTTTGATGGTTCTATCATCTAATTTTTGAACTTCTTGAATCAACCTCACAGCCTTGGTGGTAGAAGGTTTGACAACATCAGCATCAAAGGAGACACATTCATCAGGGATAGATGTTCTAGGTTCTGATTCAGTATTAGAGGTGCTAGA
>PFRJ01000007.1 GCA_002788515.1 Nitrosopumilales archaeon CG_4_9_14_0_2_um_filter_34_16
ATCTATGGGATATCTGTCATCATATACTATCTATGGGAGAGAATCATCTTGAAATTATGATGTTTCAAATATTGTATCTAAAGTTGAGCGTAATATTTGATGATCTAAGGAAATAATCTTTTGCAGGTTATAAGAATTCTATTGTGATTCAAAATTTTGATAAAATTATTAATCCATTTATTGCATTTCTGATTATGCCATTAGATAAAATGCCAGATCCTGATGAATTTATTTTAACTCATAATTCAAAGGTATTGCATACATGTGGACATCCTGTTGCGTGCATAATTGATAATCAAAATGATTCTAGATATGTCTCGCTATTCAATGACTCTTCTTTAAAGGCAAGCTTGATTGGATTCTTGAATAAACATGATGATCTGGGATTGTTGATGGGCTTTAAATTAAAAATTCAAACAGACACTGAATACTTTGAGTATACTGTATACCCTGATGAAGAGTTTATCGATGTAGTAATTCTTAATGAAACAATCCATATAATCAATGATTCTATGGATAATCTTTTTTCATTGAGAAAAATTATGACTGATCAATTTGTAAAAACAAGATCAGAGTATGATAAATTTAAAAAAATGTTAAACTAGAATCCAAATCATTCAATAACTCCTACGACTAAAATTTTTTTAGTGGCAAATTTCACACAGATGCTCAAATCTAGAGAGCCAATACTTTTGGATAGGGAAGATGGGCATTGGTATCAGACAAAATTTGACAAGATATATCCGTCAATTAGTACGATATTGTCTGCAACTGCGCCTGAGCACAAGAAAAATGGATTGCAATTATGGAAGGAAAATGAACCTGCACATGAATATATTACAAAACAAGCACAGGATATTGGAACTCAGTCTCATAAAATCATAGAGAACTATTTGTGCAATAATTTATCCTTGGAGGAGTTTGACTTGTTACCTATTGCACATTTTAATAATCTCAAACCATTTCTTGAGAATATCTCTGATGTTGTATGTATAGAGCAGAGAATGTATTCAGACAAACTTCAAGTTGCAGGAACTAGTGATCTTATTGCCCAGTACAATGGGGAATTGTCCATCATTGATTATAAAACAAAAAGAAAACCTCAGTTTGATGAATACATGTATGAATATTATCTGCAAACTACCTGTTATGCTCACATGTTTGAAGAAGTGACCGGTCAGAAAATCAATCAGATAGTAATTCTAGTTAGCAGTGAAAAAAACACTCGACAAGAATTTGTCAAATCCTGCGATGATTATGTAGGGTCAATGATGGAGCGAGTTGAACAGTATTATTTGAATAATATAAAATAATTAAGATAAACTATCTAATTTTTTATCCAACTCTTGAACTTGTTTTGTCAAATCATTGACTATGTTATCTAGTGTCTCTGTTTTTTTATCTTCAGTTCTTGTTTTTCCATTTGCCCAATCAAGCATCGCGTCTAGAATATCTGTAGATTGTATTGCATTGTCAGCTAAATCCTTTATGTTTAATTGCTTTTTCGTTTCATCATCTCTTGGATAAATTACTATTTCACCTGACTTGTGAATTCTATATTGTTGTTGTGTGATGGCATTTGTAAAATCTAGTAAAAATAGCCCTCTGATGGAACTTTGTAATTTTTCAGAATAGTTCATTTTTTTACAAATTCTATTTATCATTTGTTCAAGTGTAGTGTCTTTACCAAAACCTTCATCAAGCTTTATTGGATTGATGATGATTTTTAGAAATTTCTTTATCAAATCCAAATGAGCGTTTATGTAGGACAATTCTGAAAACGTCATAAAGATACTCATTTCTCCTTGGCTGATTTGTAATGTGTTTGATTTATTGATCAATTCACTCATTGAATGAGAAAACGCTTTTTTAAACTGAATAAAATTTCTAAAAAAGCCTTCGTCGAGATATTCTTTGTTAAATTGAATTAATCCGTGTGATTCAATGTCGTTTAAAATAACTATTGTGGCTTTGTAATTGGGATTTAGGCTCACATTTTTTTTGAATTTTCTGTGAACTTAAGCTTATTGATCTGGGTTCTTGACATGCTCAAAAAATCAATTCATTGTAAACTGTTACTTTATGAAATTTAAAAAGTGAAGATTATCTTGTAGTTCTATGTTGTTTTATCATAACTGAAAAAGAAATTAAAAATCTAAAAAAAGAATTACTTGGGAAATTATATCCTGTAGACAAATACTATGGATTGTCACTTGAAAATCTTGTTTTGAAAAATTAATTTCAATCTTAGTTGAAACCAATTAGAAGAAGCTAATTAGGAGACTCTAATTTTCCCAGTGTTTAAATTGAATACTGTGCATTTCAAACTATGAAACAAGATTTATGCAGACGGTGTGGTAATGAGTTAGAAGTAAATAAAAAATGCAACATATGTAAAAAAGAAAACCAATTCTATTGTCATAAATGTGGGTATATATCTGAAGAACAGATTCACTTTCAATGTGTAATGGCTAGTCTTAATCAAGCATCCATTACAAACTAATTTGATACAGAAATAAATTATACCATGCTTAGTGATATCCATGGCAGATAAAATTACTGCAAAAGAACTAATGTCTCAAAAAAATGATTTTGTCATTATTGATGTCAGAGAAACAGATGAACTAGACGAAGGAATGATTGAAGACTCTATTCACATGCCTTTAGGATTAAGCATTAGAAATGCAAAGAAAAAACAAATCGAAGAATACAGAGATAAGAAAATCTGTACCTATTGTGGAACTGGTTATCGAGGAAGCATTGCGGCTGATGAACTAGTCAAAGAAGGATTCAATGCCATTACTCTTGAAGGTGGCTATACTTCCTGGAACCAGTGTTGATTTTTTATTCATTCCAAATTGCTTGGGTTTTCAGCCAAGCAATCAAGTCTTTGTAGAGTTTACTTTTTTGCATGTTTAATACCCCAATTTCAAGATTTGTGGATGATTTCACTGTCTTCGTATATTTTTCATATTTTGCAAAAACTATTTTGTCTAAAAACATTTCATTTTGCATTTCTTTTTTTGCCAATTCCTCTGACTCTGTCATTGCAAAACTTGCAAACAAAACTTCATCTACCCAGTATGCATTTGTAGCTTCTAATGATGACATCATACCGATTAGATCGTCTAGGTTTAGCTTTATCATGTCTCGAACATAGATTTTATCATATGGTTTATGCACAAATTCTGTCATGATGTGACTTTTTTTGTTTGGTTTAAAGAACATTTGGAAATTTTATAACTAGTTTTTCATAAATGGCATTATGAATGAAATCCCTGATGATTTTTCTGAACATGACGTGTTTGTGACAGAATTTCCAAAAAAAGGATTTGGGATTGTAGATTATCTTCAAGGCAGAGTGCATTTTTCCATAATGGATCAAATGAAATTAATGCACAAATCTGGAATGAGTCAAATCCAAATTAAAGAGATGATACTTGCAAGTGTAACTGAAATTATAGACAATTTTGAGCCTGAATCAAAAAGTCCTTGATTCTAGTTTTGATGATTTTGCCATGATTATTTTGTGACATTGACAGTAGCAATTAGTATGTGGCATGTCATTGTCCATTCTATACCTACATTCTTTGGTGTGGTCAATCATTGACATATTTGAAATTTCACTTGGTATGTTATAGTGTTAGCGAATTTATCTATAAATGCAGTTAGTTTTTTATTGCAATGACTGCTTTAATTCAAAATATTGTGTTATTGCATCGCTGAAATCCTTTAATTTTTCCTCGTCATAATTAGATTCTTTGAGAACTTCCCATCGCTTTTCAATGTTTTCTTTTAGAGCAAACAGCGTTCGCTTGTCATCACAATGCATGATACATTATATAACATTCTGAATTTATTTATTCTTTGACTCTGCTGTGGATTATATTGAATACTGATTTTCTTTTTTTGCAACTTTGATTGCAATTATTCTCACTATTCCTAACACAATGGCTAATGTCTCATCAAGTTAGCAGAACTTGAATTAAAAAATAAACGCTTTAGATGGTTCTAAAGCACTTCATCCGTGTTGTTAGACTTCTCTAATTTACACCAACAGTTTGGGCTACAGATATTTTCTGGCATTTTATTCATCTGAGACAAGCCAAGAAAGACCAATTACTTCTTCCCAGTTTTGTTGATTATTGTTATCTTGCATATGATACAATACAGAAATTTCTATTTAACAAAGATGAACGATTTCTCAGTATTACTGATTCGTAGAAAAGAGTAGTGATACTTTATATTGAATTTTAATTATTACTACTAACCGACCATACTTGGTGAGATTCAATCTAGATTCGTTTTGAGTCTCGCCTTTTTTAATTCTGAGAGTTTGCAGTTTTCTCATAATAGTACTCTTGTCTTTTCAAATCTTTTTCAGATATTATCCTGCATTTTCGCATTGGAACTAGTCGTGAAATTTGTTCATACGTGTTCATGTCTCTAACATCTGCCGCATATGCTATTTGCAATAATGGTGATTTTTCCTCTATCATTGGTTTTGCTTGTTCGTATCCTCCACTCTGTCTCATCCCAGTTCGAAATAATCCCAGGTGGTTGTTATTTTTTGAAATCTGAGGATCTTGATAACAACAAATCGCAAACTCATCGTTTTCTTTTTCAATGATTGTCAATCTGGTGAACTTGTCACTCCAATCCTCTATTTCTTTGGCAATTGCAACTGCCTCTTTTTTGTCCTCAAATACTGTTGAAATTACTAGTCTGTCCTTTTCATATGCCCATGAAATTCCATAAAAATTCTTTTTCCAATCAATCTCCAATGACATGCATATTCTCAAAGAATTATCAAATTAATGCTTTCTAATTGCAATCTGGTTTCTTAACAGTTTGTTTGATGATCTCCATCATGAGCCATCTCTAACTTACATCTGCAGTTATTTTTTTTAAAATAACATCTGGGTGGAATTGGGAAAAACATGTTTACAGCCAATCTGTTGCTGGAATTAAACTCATCTATCAGATCGTCCTCAATTTTGAGCCTGAATAAAAAAACTAAACTAGCATTGTCTTTCGCATTCACATTGTCTACTTGTAAACAATTTTTTGAATGTTTCAAATTTTGACTGACTGATTGTAGGTTTTTCTCTTCCAACAATTTTGAATAAATTGATCCCAGTCTCAGCGCTAGTTCCTTTTAGTGCCCATGATCCATTTTTCATAAGATATGGTTGTGGATTTTTCATTGACACTTTTTTTCGTGCTTTGATATCATAGGCCTTTATGTTTGACATATGCCATAATTACACAATTACTATTACCGATTCAAAGTAAATTTTTTCTCATCGATTAGTTGAAAAAATCATCAATTTCTTCTTTGTAGTTGTTTTCTATGCATTGCAGTACACAACTTCAGAAAAATGATTTTACATTGAAAATTGTTATGGTTTTTTAGTTTGAACTAAACAAATGTTTGAAAAATGATTAATCTGAGTTTTATATCTTGAGGCTAGATGATATGTGACGCCTTCGATTAGTGGTCTAGGCATGCTATAAACGATCACTATTCCAAGACGTTATTCAATTTCGTTTTTTTAATAATGCCTCTTCTGGTGATTTTTCTTTGTTTGCCTCCCAATGCCAATTATGATGTTTCTTCCAATGTGCTTCTAATTCTTCTGTAGCTGGTTCTTTTCCCAAAGGTGTGCCGCATAATTTACACTGAATCATTTTTCTCATCTTTCGTTTTTTTCTTTTTTAGTTTTATTGGATGACATTGTGCTGGTAAATTCTCGTCATCCATGATACATGCTAAAATCAATTTTAAATTAAGAGTTTGCATTTATGTTAAAAATACTTATTTCTTTATGGCCTGTTTCTTTGTTTTATATTTCTCTTTTTTTCTTTTTCTTTCCAACTCCATGATTTCATATTTTTTTCCATATTCACAAAGCTTCATCTCCCCTGAATATTCATCATGTATTGACTCAAATGATCCGTTTGATAGTAGTTCTCCTACAATACTCCATGCCTTGTCTTCTGAAACTTCAAATTTGTATGATATTGTTGAAACTTTGGTAAAAAATCCACTTTTTGAATTTCTCATTATGAAACTCTCAACTTTTTGTTCAACCGTTTGATTGGGTTCTCGCTTTTTGAAATTTCTGTAAGGTTTTCTGTCTGACATTTTTATTCTCTTTTACTCTGATGTGTTATTCTGCATTAAGTGTGTCTGGATCATTATTTCCTGGTAAATATTTGTCCCCTAAGATGTTTGTCATTTTTTCATCAAATTCCTCTTGTAATCTTGTAAGGTAAATCTCAGCTTCTGTTTCATCATCTGGAATTCCTGTATTTGTGTCATAGTTGAATCCAGTTGCTAAATGATAAAACGCTTCAAAAAATTCTTTGCAGTCAATTACATCTGCCTTCTTGTCAATTGATGTTATTAGACAATCATTATCCATTCTATAATTAAGACATACTTCCTCTTCAATCATAATATCTGCCATGACTGCCATTAAATATGCCACATATTTTTCCTCAATCTTTCCTTGACCCTTGTTTGCAATGCATAATTCATTATCTTCTAACATATAATCAAAAGTTCTAACGACCACATCTCGTACATCAGAATCTGGATATGTCATTTTTGATTTCCAAGAATTTTCTTGAAAACTCTTAGGTTCTACATACACTAAATCAAATCTTAAATTTTCGTTTAATTGTTCAAATTCCCAAATCTGTTTATTGGTCCACATTGGTGAGAATCTTTCTATGGTTTTTCTAGTTGTTTGATCCAATAAGTTGTCTCAATTTACCTATTGTTTAATCTTATCTTGAACTAGTTAATCTCTGATTTAAGAAATTCTATGGTGCATTCGGCGAGCTCTTTTCTTGAATGTTTTTCAATATCATGTTTACAATTAGGACAAATCCCTGTTGATTCATCAGCAAATTCTTCTCCTACTTGTTTCATACAACACTCCATTAATTCACTAGTTGAATGCGATTCCATTGCAAGTTTGCAGGTTGGGCATGTTGTCAAATTACATTTTCATGGTGTTCTTATTGTTAATAAATTGTTTTTTTGCAGTAAGAATAATTAATTGATGTTGGTTTTGAGTTGTATGATTTTAGATAGATTTCAAAATAAAATAAAATGTGTTTGTAATGAATTTGTAATTTTTGACGTTATAGATAATATTGAATGTGATTGGGGTTCTCATATAGTAATTCAATGTCCAAACTGTGAAGAGTTATTCTCTACAGATGCTGATTGTCCTGCATTTTCAAATATTTCAAAATTGTTTCAAAATAATCCTTCCCTCTACTCTGCCGATGAAAAATTAACTTATTACTCCAATTCCCATACTCGATGTATTGGCCACAGATAAAATTGGTAATCAATGTCGAATTGCGTTAGAGCGATTACCAATATCCAGCTCTTCTATGGCAATGATTCGATTTTGTATTTTTTCATAAAATAAAAAAAGTATGTAAAAGTTGATTCAAAAACTCAATAAATTCAATCAGCCTAAAACTTTGTTATTTTGGTAGAAAGTTTTAGTTGTTGTTACTTTGTTGTTTTGTTATTGAAAGCAATTTTTGTCATAATTGTATCCGTAATTATTACAGGATATGTGATGTATTCTGGTTTATTGCCTGTAGATTTTCAAAATCCTGTCAAAGTACTATCCCCTATTCCTGAAAAAATTCAACAAATTTCTAATGCTATTGTTTCACACGAAAACAAAACCATCTATTACTCGTTTGAAGATGTTCCGTCAGTACCTGATAAGCAAATCCCTGTAAATGCATTAAAAAAGGCAATTCAAACCTGGGAGGCAAATAATTCTAATTTAAAATTTGTACAATCTGAAAACTCTAACATCGAAATTAAATGGCAAGCATATGCTGCATCTACACACACCGGCCTCGCAACATGTAATTCCGTACTGTATGGAATTTTGAGTCACTGTGTTTTAGATATTTCTATTGGTGCTGAAGATTGTAATGGTAATTTTGTTCAAAACGATGAAAACATGGTGTCGAATATTTTGATGCATGAGATTGGACATGTGCTTGGTTTGGGACATACTAGTGAATCTGGACACTTGATGTATTCTACTGAATCCCCGCAGATTTTTTTTGACACTAAAGGATACGTAATTCCGGATCGATTAAACGAACTATACGTTGGGCAGTCTGCACTAATACAACAAGAAAAAGAGCTTCGCGTAGAGATTGACTCACTTGATGTTAAAATATCTGGAGAACAATCTCAATATGACGAGTACCGTAAACAGTATGAATACTATGAAGGAAAAATACTTTCTACTGATGAATACCGAAAAGCCCAAAAAGCCTTTGATAAATTAAATTCTCAAACTGAAAAAGTAAATGAAATAATTGATCAACAGAATGAATTAATCAAAAGACTCAATGATATTATTAATGACCTTGGATGCAATCCTAACTTTGATGTTGTATCTTGATTAACTAAACAACAAAAATAATCCTACAATTAACGCGGAAACTGAAATTCCCATTGAAATATAGAATTTTTTCATCATAGTTATGTGGGAAATTCACTGAGATTAATAGTTTAGAATTGAGAAAGCAAGCAAGTCTGATATCCGTTATCATCTGCCCTTTGGGGGCTACAGTTAGATATCAAACCCGCAATCATCTTGCTTTCAATATTTGTATTGATTTGCCTTCTCAAAAATTCATAAAATAAAACATGTCTTGAAATTTAATCAAAAAGGGTTGAAAAAATGATCCTTGTAATGTTGAGCCTGAAATGTATTCCTTTGAGTGATTCTGTTCGAATTGCACACACTATTTCTTTTAATCTGATTTATGCACAATACAATGAGTCATCTGTTTGACGGCGTTCATACATTTGCCTTAATTGACCATGCCCTAGAATTCGTTAGCCGTCAAACATCCATTTTTTGATATTGCCAGTAATTTTTCAAATATTTTCGTTGCTACAAAATAAAGAATAATTTTATTCTCTATTAAAATACTGTTTGTCATGAGTGAAGGCCTTGTTATAGATTGGACGCCAGATTATTCTTTAAAATGGTCTGACTTTAAAGCCGAATCCAACCCCTCTGTTTATGAGGATTCTCATAGTGTTGTGAAATATAGATTCACTTGGACAGTAAATTCTGATATCGTTGATAAAAAAATAATGTTTTTAATTGATAATATCTTACTTTTTGTAGAGTTTCATCCTTTGTTATCTTGGATCCGATCTGAATCAAACGCGGAATTGCTTTTACATGAACAAGGATGCTTTGATTTAGCTGAATTAGTTAAACGTGAAAATTTTACAAATTTACAAGATCAGTTTTATCACAAATACTATCCTACAAGAGGCCAAAATGAAGAACAAAGAAAACAGTTTGCAAAAGAAGATTCAGGAAAAATGATTGCATCTGAGATTGAAAAACTGCAAAAACTATATGATGAAAAACGTAAAAAGTACCAAGAAGATACAAACTTTGGTCAAAATTTTGACGAACAATCAAAATATGATTTACTTTTCAAACAATTAAGACAATAATTGTCTTGCACTGTAAACTGACACGTTATAATCTATTGTTGTTATGATTGTTCATGGAGACTGCAAAGTTGCCTAAATTCAAATGGAATGAATTATCTGAATTAAATTCAGGTCATACCCAAAATGAATGGGGGATACAAAAGAAAAAATCAACCTCTATGACGTTCGTATCTTACACTGTATCTTGGGATGTCTAAGTTCTATTTTCAAGAATTCTATTCGCGGGAATTGAGCTGATGTAGTTTACTAATCCTCTATAATATTTTAAATGAAATTCTAAATCTCTGATCTCTGTTGCTTTTAACTCTTCCAGCTCTGGACCGAAGTCTCTACTGTCTAATTGAATATGGTTTAATGTATTTTCATTAACTTCGATCATGTGAAATAGACTGTGAAGCACCTCTGTTTTAGTCAGTGTTTTATCGCATGATTTTTTGAGTAAGACTTCAACCCAATCCATATTTGTGTTTGATATGATTGTATATCCGACCCAGAATTTGAAAAATTCTGACTTTTACTCTATTTTTTTTGCTCTAGGCTGCTGCGATTGTTTTCGCTCTTTTTCTTTTTTCCTATTCATTATTTCCTTGTTTCGTTCAATATCTGAATGAATCTCTACATGGTCATACAACTGTTCTTTTGAATCAAATATTCGTTCACAATAGTAACATTGATGCATTTCTAAATTACGTCAATCTCAGATAAATTACTTTTCCCCTTTCTCAAAAAACCTGTTCCTGACATTGTGACATAATTATTGTTTTAAAATAATGTGGATGATAATCTGAATCGATTATCTACCATTCTGTTCTCTAACTTTTTGTGCTAGGTCACCGAAAGGATCCTCGTGCCATTTTTCTTTATTTAAATCGGCTCCAAAAGTTCCTGTCTTTGGTAACAATCCTTGTTCTGCTGCAGGAGCTAATACTGCATCGTCAGGAATGTAGTTTTTTTGGTTTTCAGTACCATATGCAATTGCTGCTGCCATTGCTGCAACGCCGACTGCAATACCAATGTAAATCATTGCGTTTGACATAAGATGGTGAGCCGATTTTGCCTATTAATCAAGTAAGACTTCAGTGCATTGCACTGAAATGATCTAATGTGTTTTTATCTTTATTTCTGAATTACACACAGGAATGTCTCCTGTCTCTTTTTTGAAATTTTCAATTAATTGTAATTGCATCTCTTTTGGATTCTCTGCAAACACTCTTTGATATAATGAAGTCTTTTGTTTACATTCATTTCCTTCAAAATTAGTATCATAATATTTTGTAAATGTAGCCTCTAAATTATCTGTCTCGCCAACGTATATGGGATCTTTGTTTCTGTTATACAAAACATATACTCCTGAATTTGGTTTTACATATTTGGAACTTTCCACCCAAACTCTCATTTTATCATCTAATAGTTCCATGATATTTTATAATTTTACTAGATATTAAACTAGATTGTGAAAATGATGATATTACAAGAACCTTCATGCTTTTAATATTGATAATGATGAGATGTAATCCTGTCTCTTTTAGAAAAATTTCCTGATCACTTTACTCCTAGGGATATTCAAAAAGAAATACTTTCCAAGATAGAAGAGAAATTAAAATCAGGATACAAAAAAATTATCCTATGTGCTCCTACTGGAGTTGGAAAATCCCTTGTTGGTGCAACTGTTTCAAACTATTTTGAGAGTTCATTTACCGTAACTGCGTCTAAACATCTTCAGGATCAATATATCAAGGATATTCCATTTCTAAAACCAGTAAAAGGAAAACAAAATTTTCCATGTCTCAAATTAATGTCTGCTGAGAAAGTGGATAATGACAGAAGAGCCATGCGATGGGGCCTGACATGTGATAAAGGTGAGTGTCAGGAAAGAATAACTAAAAACGGCAAAGAGGTTTTTGAGGTATGTAAATTCAAGCCTACAATTAAACAAGTTGAAGAAAACACCCAAGACTCTCAATCTTGTCATTACTATCTGCAAAAATATCATGCTCTAGTAGCAAAGCATTCTTTGTGGAATTATCATGCATTTTTTACAATTATGAAATTTAACAAGAAACTTTTTGAGGATTATCTTGATAGGCAGGTAACTGTTTTTGATGAAGCACATAAAATCGAAGACCAAATCATTCAGTTTGTTGGATTTGACATATTCAGTGGGCAAGTAGATGAATGTAATCTTAATTCAGAAAAATATGATTTTAGAGATTTAGATTCTGTAATACAATTAACTGATGATATGGCATTTTCATATGCAAAAAAAATTAAAGACATCAAAGAAGGCTCTGCATTTCAAAAAGATCCTGATTATGAATTAATTGCAGGATTAGAGCGTCGTTATGATAGAACGGCACAAGCTAAAATCGATATTTTATCTGACAAGGATAATTTTGTTGTGAATGATCCTATAAAAGATCTGAATGGAAATTTTAGAACTATATCTGTAAAACCAATCGATGTATCGAAATTTGCAAAATCTTTTTTTGAAACTGACTATCAGCTTTTCATGTCTGCAACAATTGATCAATCAAGTTTTTGTGAAAATATGGGATTAGAAAAAGATGATGTAGCATTTGTTGATACGGAAAAATCACCATTTCCAATCGAACATAGAAAAATTGACTTGCTTAACATTCGACGATTAAGCTATGGTTCCACTGAAGAAGATGAAATTGAAGTAATCAAAACCATTGATAGAATAATGGATGAGCATTCAAATGAACGTGGATTGGTATTGACTTCCTCAATTCCTAGGTGTCAGAAAATTATCCGATATCTTTCGCCAAAAAATACTAAAAGAATCCGTCTCTGTCATAGTAAGAATCAGGATGGCAAAACACAGGATGAGGTAATTTCAGAGCATGCATCTGATCCTACAGGTGTTTTGCTCTCTTCCTCACTCTGGGAAGGTGTTGATTTGAAAGATGACTTGTCAAGATTTCAAATTATTGCAAAGATTCCCTATCCAAATTATACTGAAAAAAGAACAAAAGCCAAGATGGATAAATTCCCGCTATGGTATACTTCTCAAACTCTTACCAAGATCCTACAGGGATTTGGTCGTTCAATTAGAAGCGATGATGACTGGGCCAAAACATATGTTTTAGATACTGCTATTAACAATGTCTTTTTCAAAGGACAACAAATGATTCCCAAGGCATACTATGATGTATTGGGAATGGAAACTAATTAGTCTCAAAATATTATTTTCTTTGCGCACAACCACATTTTACATAAACCATCTTGAATTCCCCATTTGTTTTGATGTTGTGTGACATTGGTCTACGACACTGTTGGCACTCTGTAAATCCAAAATATTCTTCAACTTGAACTATTTTATAATCCCACGATTTTTTCTTTTCATTCCAGAACACAGAATTTATTTCAGATGGTCTTTCCATATTCTCTGTTACAGAATAGTTTCTTTAATTAATTTCCTATGGGTTTAGATTTTTAAAATCCATGCACTTTGAGTCAAATTCGTTTAGATATTTTTTAGCATTAATTTTATGATCCATGACGTATAATTCGCATGTTTCTGAATCTATTAATTGGTTAGAACTATTGTTAGTCAATACTTGTAATGCAAGGATGCACACTAGTACCATGATTACCATTATTGCAAATTTGTTTGAATAGATGTCCATTGTTTCTCTTTGTTCAGTTTAAACTTAAGTTTGATCTAATGTGGATTTGGGTACATGTATTTTTTAGAAAACCTGTAGTAGATAGCAGTAATATGATAAGCATAATGTTCTTTTTTTCTGTTATCTCTAATGGTTATTTTATATCGCGATCTATAAAGCTTGTGGACAAATCATTCCTCTATGGATTTGCAGTGGTAATTGCACCTTGTGCAGCTGAGCCTACAAGCGTTGCATATTTTGCAAGAGCTCCTGTTGTATAGTTTGGTTCTGGTTTTTTCCATGATTGTTTTCTTTTTACTAGCTCTTCTTCTGAAACATGAATGTCTATGATACATGTTTCAGTATCTATTGTAATTTCGTCACCATTTTTGACTAGGGCTATTGGTCCTCCAACATACGCTTCAGGTGCAACATGTCCTACCATGAATCCTCTGGTTCCTCCTGAGAACCTTCCGTCTGTAACCATTGCTACTTTTTTGCCTAATCCTTGACCTACTAGTGCCGCAGTTGTTGCAAGCATCTCTCGCATGCCTGGCCCTCCCTTTGGCCCTTCGTATCTGATAACTACAACATCTCCTTCGTCAACATCCCCTTTGGCAACTGCATCAAATGCATATTCTTCTCTGTCATACACTTTGGCTTTGCCTGTGAATTTTGTCATCTCAACTCCTGCTGTTTTAATTACTGCACCATCTGGTGCAAGACTTCCTTTGAGCACTACTGCTGTTCCTACTGAATGCAATGGATTTTCAATTGGTCTGATAATTGATTGCTCTGGTTCTGGAATAGTCATTGAATCAAGATTCTCTTGTATTGTTCTGCCGGTAACTGTAATACAATTTCCGTTTAGTAACCCTTTGGATGCTAATCTCTTGAGAACAAATGGAATTCCACCAATTTTATCAAGACTATTCATCACATAATTTCCACCAGGTTTCATGTCTGCGATATGTGGTGTCTTTTTTCTAATCTTTTCAAAATCATCATAAGTTAGTTTGACTCTAGCTTCATTTGCCATTGCCAACAAATGTAATATCCCATTTGTAGACCCTCCAACTGCATTTAACATAATTATTGCATTTTCAAATGCCTCATATGTCATAATGTCTCTTGGTTTGATGTTTAGTTCTAGTAATTTTGTACATGCTGCCCCTGTATCGTACACCATTTTGTTACGTCTATCATCTTCTGCAGGTGGACTGGCACTTCCAGGTAATGCTATTCCGATTGCTTCTGAAATTGATGCCATTGTATTTGCAGTAAACATTCCGCCACATGATCCTGAACTTGGACACGCAGTGTTCTCAATATTTTTTAACATCTCTAGAGATATTTGACCTGAGTCATATGCTCCAACCGCTTCGTATACGTCCACTATTGTTAACTCTTTACCATCTAGAATTCCTGGCATGATAGTTCCGCCATACACAAATACTGATGGAAGATTTAGTCGTGCCATTGCCATCATAGTGCCAGGTAAACTTTTGTCACATCCTGCGATACCTACAATTCCGTCATACTGGTGAGCCCTAACCATTAACTCTATTGAATCTGCTATGACTTCCCGAGAGATCAATGATGATTTCATCCCCTCATGACCCATTGCAATTCCGTCACTTACTGCTATTGTGGAAAATATCCTTGGGGTTGCGCCGTTTTCTGCAACTCCTCTTTTTGCTTCTTCAGCTAATTTTGGCAATAATATGTTACAAGGTGTTGCCTCGTTTCCTGTGTGACAAACTCCGATGAATGGTTTACTAAGATCGTTATCATTTAATCCCATAGCTTTGTACATTGCTCTGTGTGGAGAATGTGCTGTACCGTCTACAACATTTTTACTAGAAATTTCCATGACACAGAAATTTTAGATTGCTATAATTTAGACTTTGTTTTCATGACCAAATCCTTAATTGAATAATCAATAGTAAGCAAGCAATGGAAAAGTCAGACAAAATATTTTTAATTTGGGGAATTATTGTGATAGGATTTGTAATAATAGTTGGAATTAGCGATACCACAGCAGAACATATTGAAACCTATGGAATTGTTTCGGCAATAGTAGACTTGTTTGCTATTATTGGATTTTTGGTGTTTGCCCCTTATGTGATTCATAGGTTGATAGTAAAAAGGAAATTGTAACTACTAACTAATTTTCAATCTACTATTCTACAAATTGAGAAAATTCTTGTTCAGGATCTTCTAATTGATCCCATTTACTTTGAATGATTTTGAACATATTTTTCAATTGAAGCATAGAGCCAGTATGGAAAATTTGTATTTAACCATGACATAGAAATTATACGTAAAAAATTATCTTCAGATTCTAAACTCTTTTACGAGTCCCAAAATTAGAATTGTTGATTTTTGTTAGAATTGAAACTACAAAGGTATACATGAACGATAGGGAAATAATGGATATGACTAAGAAATTACCCAATGGACATAATATTGGTGGCGGAAATAGCCAGAAAAGACGTCAAGAGCATAAAAAAGAAAAAAATTCTGAATAGAATTACTAATTTTTATTAAAATAATTTTTCTATTTCTGTTTCAAGTAGTTCAATGGATTCTCTTTTTGATTCTAATACACAAAAGAAATCTACCAAGAAAAAGTCTACGGGTTGGGGATTTTAAACACCAATACGCTTTATTTCAAAAATAAATGGGGTATTTGCTCATTTACTTAGATTCATGATAACCTCGTTTTACTTACGTTATCCTAAAAGATGATCGTAAATGAAAACAATCCTACTCTCAAACAATTTCTATATCTAAGCTATTTGACTAGCATCTAACTATGTTGATATTATCTAATTGAAAACTTTCATTGAGTTTAAATTGTAAATATTTTGGATTATTCTATGGAACAAAAAACTCTCGAATGTCCAGTATGTAAAAGCAACAAGGCTGAGATTGCGGGAGAAAATATAAAACTTAGTGGACGTTTTGAAGATAAGGAATTTCTCACTACTGAATTGACAGTTTTACGATGTTCAATGTGTGGGTATTATATGATGTTTGACAAAAATGCATCGTCATTTACTGCCAAAAATGAATCTTAGTTCTATTCGATTAATTCTTGATTGTCTAATTGTAACAAATATGCTTCAATTTCTTCAGGTGTTTCAGAACCAAATACCACTAAGATTCTATCTCCTTCCATAATCTCATAATTTGTTATATCTGGCACTTGTTCTCTATTGATGAAGAACTTTAGTGTATAGTCATCATTAGTACAAAATGATTTCCCATCTGGAAATACATAACATTGATCATCTAGACCGATACCTATTGTGTCAAACAGATACCCTAAATTCACGCCGGTAGCATGTTTGTGAATTGTGGTTCCATCGTTTCCTTCAAAATGGATCCAAGATGATTTGATCTGGAAAGCTGGACTGGAAAATTCAAACGTATCTCCAAAAATCTTTACCAAAATAGCTGCATGTGAATGCTCACTGCCTAATGCACCTGCATTTTCTGGTCCTCCCGGTGCAGTTTCTGTCATGTTGACAAATATCCAACCTGCATATCCCACAATTAATGCAATTCCAACTAAAACTCCAACGGCAATTAATGTCTGTTTTCTTTTTTCATTCGAATGTTTAGTAGCATAATTTTCACGTTTTTCTTCACGTTCACGCCTTTCTTTTCGTCCCATTGGATAGTAAAACTCTGAAATTTACCCTAATTAACTATTCGACATTTTCTTGCCAAATGAAATTTATGATATTTTTTGAATGTACTCAATTTATGACACATTGGCAGTTTATGAAAAAGTCAACCTTTGATCGATATTGTTATTGACAAGGTACTTTGTATTATTATTCAAATCTTAGTGTATGTGAGTTGCAAGGAAGGATTTGTTCATGATTTTGTATGGTTTAAGATATTATCCTCAAAAAGATGCATGCATTGCGGTCAAGAAGAAATCTAAAACTGTCGGATTTACTTTTTACAGTTAAGTGTGCCTATTCTTAGATTCCAGTTATGTCTGACTAGAAACAATAAATAAAATTGTGAGATGTATTTCTCTATGAGTTGTATTTTTTGTGATATTTTAGAAGGCAAGAGAAGTGGTTATTTTCTATATGAAGATGAATACCATGTCGCATTTTTAGATAAATATCCCATAGATGTAGGTCATAGTTTGGTAATTCCAAGAAAACATCATGAAAGAATTACTGATATGGATTCTAAAGATGTCGGAAATGTGTTTGCCATAGTTCCAAAAATCGCAAAAGCGATTCTAGATGCAACAGGAGCTGATGCGTTTAGTTTGGGCCAAAACAATGGAAGGGCGGCAAAGCAAATCATTCCGCATGTTCATATTCATATTATTCCAAGATATAACAACAAAGGAACAGTCTGGACAAAGCGTCAAATATCAACTGATGAGCAATTGCTAGAACTTGCAGTAAAAATCCGTACTTTTCTTACTTAGAGTGTCCTGGATTGTATCTCAGAATTGCACCAACTTTGCCTAAACTTGCAAGCATGTTGCCATGTTCTGCACTTCCAGAAATCACCTCTAATCTAGTCCCTGTTTTTGCTGCAAGCAATTCTAAATAATCTACAATGTCTTGTTCGTTGGCTTCAACTTCCATGGAATTACATTCTGGACATGGGCTGCTTGTAAATTGTGTTTTTTTTGGGATGACTAGTGGTCTTTCAAGTATTTCTTCTTGAATGTGTTGACATCGTTTACACTTTCCTTCTACTCGATTCAAGTTTGTGTTATCTGTAATTAATAACACATCAACAACGTTGTTTTTTAGATACTCAATGACTTCTTTTAATCCGTATGATCCTTTTCCTGTATTACTGTTAATTTCTCTAAACAAATCTTCAACCAATTTTTTCTCTTCTACCATCCTAAAGTCTCCTAAAATATCTGCAGATTTTGCAAATGCTTCTCGTATTCCCTCAGCTCCTGAATATGATGCATCAATAGTGTTTATGATGTTGTTTTGTAATCTGTACTCTAAATAATTTCCATTAATGAAATCTTCTTTTGTAGGTCCTGGACCTGAAATTATCAATCCTTTGACTGGATAAATATCGATAAAATATTCTCTTGTAGTCTGTGCAACTCTGTTGTAAAAATAACTTAATTCCATCTCTCTTAATTTTTGGAATCTCTTTGCTGATTGACCTCCTTGTCTGTGTTTCCCTGCAACTCCTGAACCTGTTTGGCCCAACACCTCGATTTTATCACCATGTAATAATCCCCATCCTGCATCTTTTGCATCGATTGCCAAAAATCCTATGAGGTTGTCATCTTTTAGCATGTCTTTTAGAATGTCTACATGAAAATGATCATCACATCTGTATAGATACTGATTCAAATCTTTTGGAGGATCCACTTCCCATACTGTCACCACCTCACTTCCAAGTGGCCCTCCTTCTTCTGGCGGCAATGCGCCACAGAACATTACTAGACCTCTTTCTGGTGTCTTTTTGTATAGTTTTAACCTCTGAATAACTTTGCCAAGTGAATCAACAACATGTGATCTTGTTAAATCCGATTTTATGTTATCCGCAGTTCCTTGTTCTTGTTGTAGGGAACTGATAATTTCATGGAGTTGTTTTCCTTTTGGAATATACACTGTAATAAGCTCTGTGCCTCTACCTGATTTATGGGATAGTTCTTCTAGTGTTTTTCTAATTTTATAGAGTTTGACTGAATCTTGTTTCTCTACGTTGATTTTTTCCATTTCTTCTCTTGCTTTAATATGCGAATATTAATTGATTCACTTTTGATTTCAGAGAATCACATCTCATCAAAGGTTTTGAGAAATACTTCTATGGGTTGATTTCCTCTTATTTTGATAATTTTTTCATCATTGAAGACTAAGAATGAAGGTGTGGCATCAATTCCAATTTCTTTTCCAAATTCATGTAATGTAGTTACTTTTTGTTCATATTTTTTTTCATCAAGGCATTTGTTGAATTCATCTAAATTCAAATTTATTGTATTTGCAAATTTTTCCAGCGAATTTCTTGTTATCCAACCCGTTCTTTCGCCTCCCCAATTTTTGTATAATTCATTATGGAATTGCCAGTATCTTTCTTGGTCCTGAGCACAATATGCTGCTTGGGCTGCAAGAAATGAATCTGGTCCATTTAGGGGAAAGTCTTTGAAAATTAATTTCACTTTACCTGTTTTTACAAACTCCTCATTAATGACATCTAGCGTACTTTGGTGAAATTTGTAACAGAATGTACATTGGTAGTCTCCCCACTCTAGTATTGTAATTGGGGCATTTGAATTTCCAAGAATTGGGGATCCACCACTAATTAATTTTGTAGTTGTAAGTAAATTTGAGTTTGTTTCTGATTCAGGATAAAATACCAAAAACATCCCAGTGATAATTCCGATTATCACCGGTATTACTAATAGGTAAAATTTTGTCAATATGTAAGCGTAATTTGTTTACCGTAAATATCTTGTCAATTTTTGGTAAAGTTTTGGTTTTATGATTAAACGGCATTCTGTAAAATAGCCATCACCTCATGGAGTTTTTGACTGATGTCTTTTTCCTCTTGATTTAGATTAATCTTTTCTAATTTTTCAAAAATTATAGAATTATTTATCATATAATCTAACACGTCTAATGAAAATGGTTTTTCAATTACTGCAATTGCTTTGTTGAGTTTTGTCAATATCTCCAATAATGTCTTTTCAAGGTATCCTGAGGCAAAAATTATTTTTTGTTGGGGATTGATGTTTAAAATTTCTGTTGCAGCTTGCAATCCTGTCATAAATGGCATTTTTTGATCAAGTATTACAATATCAAAATAGTCGCTTGTTTGCTCTGAAGGATTTGCTTTTTTGTATATCTCTATACATTTTCTTCCATCTGTTGTTGTTACCTCTCTACCTCTACTTTCAAGGAATGTTTTGTATAGCGTTAAAATTTCTGGCTCATCGTCTGCAATTAGAATCCTTGAAGATTTGCTCTGAGTTTTCTCTTCTTGATAGATATTTTCCAATCCGATCTTGCTTATTTCTAATTTGATTGGATCTAGAATCTTTGATTCTGCTAGTCTCCCAAACACCCCCTCTGCTAATTCTACAAATAATTCATAGTTTGTTATAATTTCTTTTTCTCTTTTTCCAGAAATTTTTGTCATTGTTTGCATGATTGATTTGTATCCGTTTGCACCATACAGATCCACAAGTTCTCCTTGAATGATCTCAGAAATCTGTCTTTTATGTTGTACGCCATTATTTTCTGTCCCTAAATTTTCCATTTTGCAAATTTTCATGGAAGAAATACATCAAAAATACCCGTATGTTAGAT